>JAGRJX010000098.1 GCA_020442545.1 Lysobacterales bacterium | reverse complement strand
GACACGATGGCGCTGATCAACGGGCGCGAGCTGTATGGCTATCCGAAGTACGACTGCGAGTACACGATGCCGCAGCCGGGCGACCAGCCGCCGTATTCGTTCAGTCTGTCGGCCAAGGGGTTCCAGCCGTTTGCACCGGACACCGAGCTGGCGATGCATCCCTTGTTTGACGTTGCGGGCGCCGGCAATGGCAAGGCGGATCGCGAGCTGTCCGGCTGGGAACATCTGGTCGGTGAAATGCTGGCGCTGCTGAAAAGCCTGCCCGGTTTCTGGGAGTTCGACGAGGCGGCCTGGCAGCAACTGGTCGACCTGCTGAAGTCGCCGCAGATCGACCAGATATTCCTGAAGCAACTGCCCGATGGCAGCGGCCAGCAGGCGGTGTACCAGGCCATCGTCACCGCACCGGCGGTGGTCGAGAAGATCCATTCGGTGAAGCTGCTCGGCGATGATTTCCAGCTGAACCTGCAGGCCTTCGACAGCTTTCCGCTGGACCGCAGCCTGGGCTGGAAAATCGGCAGCCAGAAGGCCATTCTGCCGTTCGCGATCAACTTCGACTTCCGGGTGGTCGAAGGGCAGGAGCTCGTCGACAACTCGCGCGTGGAGAAGGAACGCATCGCCGTGCTCGGCGGTGGCGTTGGCGCGATGACCGCGGCGTTCTGGCTCAGCAACCAGCCGGGCTGGCAGAACCGCTACGAGATCGACGTCTACCAGATGGGCTGGCGACTCGGTGGCAAGGGTGCCAGTGGTCGCAACGCCAAACTGGGGCAGCGCATCGAGGAACACGGCCTGCACATCTGGTTCGGCTTTTACGACAACGGCTTCGACCTGATGCAGCAGGCCTACGGCGAGCTGGGGCGTCCGCCGGGTGCGCCACTGGCGACCTGGGACGAAGCCTTCAAGCCACACCACTTCATCTCGCTCGCCGAGGACATTCGCGGCGAGTGGAAGCTGTGGCCGATCGACACGCCGATCATTCCCGGCGTGCCGGGCAGCGGCAACGAACGTCTCGGGCTGTGGGCGGCGCTGCGTACGCTGCTGGCCTGGCTGCGCCAATGGACGACGAGCCTGCAGAATGACCAACGGCTGCAGACCCCGCCGATGCTGCCGGTGACGCCGCCGCGCGGTTCCTGGCTGCATCGGCTTGCCGACAAGGTGGATGGCGATGCTGACCACCTGGCTGCCGATGTCGACCACACGCTGCATGCGCTGGCGCAGTGGGTGGAAACGCTGCCGGAACACAGCAGGGATCACGACCCGGCAGATCATCAACTGCTGGCCGACATCGTGCTCGGCATTGGCGACTGGTCAGAAGCGCGTTTCGCCGATGCGTCGAGCCTGCCGGACGACCTGCGTCGGCTGTATATCTGCTGTGATCTGGCGGTGACGACGATCAAGGGCATGCTGGCCGATGGCGTGCTGCGCAACGGCTTTGAGGCCATCAACGACATCGATTTCTACGCCTGGCTGACCAAACACGGCGCGAACCCGGACGTGACCGTCCACAGCGCACCGGTACGCGGTTTCTATGATCTGGTGTTCGCTTACGAGGACGGTGATTTCAGTCGACCGAATATCGAGGCCGGCACCATGCTGCGTGGCATGATGAAAGTGGCCATGTGCTACCACGGCGGCATCATGTGGAAGATGCAGGCCGGCATGGGTGATGTCGTGTTCACGCCGCTGTACGAAGTGCTGAAGCGGCGCGGCGTGCGCTTCCACTTCTTCAACAAGGTGCTTGACCTGCAAAGCGACGCGACGGCTGGCGAGAGGAACGTTGACGGCATCGTGATCCAGCAGCAGGTGGCGCTGGCCGGTGCCGACTACGATCCGCTGGTCACGGTCGATGGCCTTGATTGCTGGCCCAGCGAGCCGCTCTTTGCGCAGATCGATCCGGAACAGGCGCAGCTGCTGCAGGAGCACGGCATCAATCTCGAAAGCAACTGGTCGAACTGGCCGCAGGTCTACGAACAGGCCCATGGGCAGCCGCTGCCGACGCGCACCCTGCGGCGTGGCGTGGATTTCGACAAGGTCGTGTTCGGCCTGTCGGTTGCCTCGCTGCCGGACGTGGCCTCGCAGTTGCTGGCGCAGAGTCCGGCACTGGCCGCCTGCAGCGCGAAGGTGAAGGCGGTGGCAACCCAGGCCTACCAGGTGTGGATGGATCGCGATATCGAATCGCTGGGCTGGTCATTGTTCGGGCGTGACCAGCAGGAGCCGGTGCTGTCGGCCTTCACCGAACCCTTCGACACCTGGGCGCCGATGGACCAGCTGCTGTGCCGCGAACAGTGGCCGGCACCGCTGGACCCGAAGAACGCCTCGTACTTCTGCAGCGCCTTGCCGGTGGCGGACTATCCGCCGTATGACCAGCATGGTTTCCCGGCGGATTGTGCGGCCCGGGTGAAGCAGGGCGCAATCAACCAGCTGCAGACCGAGATCGGCGCGCTATGGCCAACCGCAGCAACGCCGTCCTTCCACTGGGAATGGATGACCGACCCCGACAATGGTGCCGGCGTTGAGCGATTTGACCGCCAGTACTGGCGCGCCAACGTCGATCCCAGCGAGCGCTATGTGATGTCGGTCGTGAACTCGACAAAGTACCGCTTGACCGCCGAGCAAAGCGGCTTCGCCAATCTGTTCCTGGCTGGTGACTGGCTGAAGACCGGCCTCGATGCGGGTTGCGTGGAGGCGGCCGTGATGGGCGGCATGCAGGCCAGCCGCGCGATCAGCGGCTGGCCGGTGAAAATCCACGGCGAGGAAGGCTTCTAGCGCGCTTTCCGACGACTGCGGCTTCAGTTGAAGCCGCGGTTGTACTGGATGCCAACGTGCCAGGAGTCCAGCGCGTAGCGGCCGCGTAGCGTACCGGCGCCGGGCAGCGTGTAGTCGATGCCGCCGCGTGCAAAGCGCAGGCGGCCAAGGCCGAAGTCCACGCTGCCGCCCGACGCCAGCCTAAAGCGTGCGCCGATGCCGGCGAACAGGCGGCGGCTGTCCGGCACCACCGGATTGCGCTCGGCATCGTCGACCGCGCTGCTTTCCCACTCCAGGCCACCGCGCAACTGCCAGCGGTCATCGAGCTCGTGCATCAGGCCGACGGCGAGCTTGTGGGTGTCCTTCCAGTTGAACGGCACCACCTTGTCCGGCGCGCCGTTGGCGAAGCTGACCACCAGCGCGTGCAGACGGCTCCAGCGCGTGTGCGTGTAGTCGGCGACCAGCGCCGTGCTTCCAGAGAGATCGTGGTACAGCGACGCGGTCAGTGATTCGGGCAACGTGATGTCGGAACGCGCGTCGCCGTCGGTGGTGAGTGGCGTCATCGTCAGGCCCGCGAACGGGCCGGGCAGCGTCGGATTGTCGAACTGCGCGTCGCCGTCGAGATCGAGATCGACCTTGCTGCGCCAGGTCAGCCCCCAGCGCGTGCGATCCGAGGCACGCACTGCCAGCGCAAGATTGAAGCCGTAGCCCCAGTCGTCTGCTTCGATGGTGGCGTGGCCATCGTGGCTGCCGGGGCCAATCTGCGCGCCGGCGCAGCTGGTTGGATCGATGGCGACCAGGCACAGCGTGCCGAAGTCCACCGCGCTGGCCAGCTTGCTCTTCGCATGGACGGCGCGAAGGCCGGCGGCCAGCGAAATCGTGTCGCTGACTTTCCAGGCCAGCGACGGGTTGAGCGCCAGCGTCGCCAGTTCCGCCGTGGTCAGCTGGTAGCGCCCGACCCAATCCGGGTCGTAGTCGGTGGCCAGGCCAAACGGCGTGTGCATCGAAAACGTGAAGTGCAGTCGTTCGCTCAACCGGCGCGTGTGGAACAGGCTGAGCAGTGGCGCCGCACCGTCGGCAGCGGCCGTTGCCGGCATCGCTACCGGAAGGCCGATGGCGTTCAGGCTGCCGGCGTTCTGGAAGTCGGCGCTGAGCGAGATGCCGCCGAGGTTGACGCTGGTACTCGAGCGGTCGAAGCCCGTTGCCATCGCCGGGTTCTGCAACGCTACCGCCGCGCTGTCGGCGCTCGCGGCACCCGCATGACCGAGCGCGATGCTGCCGGCGCTCTGGTCCTGTACGGCAAAGCCGGATGCCAGCAGCGGCCCGGGAAGCAGGATTGCCAGCGCCAGACCGGCGCGGATGGACGATGGCAGATGCAAGTGGGGCGATGCGGGCACGAGCCGTCCTCAGCTGACCGAATGCAGGTTGCGTGGTGGATTCCGGCGACGATGCGCCTTTGCGTCGTACATGCGCCGGTCGGCGGCGCGCAGCAGCTCGGCCAGGTCGCCGGCCGACACGTGGACGCTGGCGTCGGGCCCCGCGCAGACGCCGTGACTGATGCCGGCCACCGGAAACCCTTTCTGCTTGAGATTCCGGTCCAGTGAGTCGAGCTGCCGGACCAACTGTTCGCGCGCGGATTCGTCGCCGGTGGTGAGCACCGCGAACTCGTCTCCACCCAGCCGAAAGCAGCGCAGGTTGCGATGACTGATGTGGGCCAGGCCGTGTCCGATGCTGCGAATCAGCGCGTCGCCGCGCGAATGGCCCTCGCTGTCGTTGATGCGCTTGAGGCCGTCCACATCGATCATCGCCACCAGCAGTCGGCGGCGCTCGCGGCCATCATTCTGCCGGGTCAGGAATTCCTCAAGCGCCAGATTGAAAGCGAAGCGGTTGCCAAGCCCGGTCAGCGAGTCGGTGCTGGCCTGCTGCAATGCATCCTGCATCCCCTGGCGGAACTCCTCGCGGGCACGTTCGATGAGGCGAACGTGATCGGCCAGCGCAAAGCCCAGCAGCATGGCTTCCACCGAATTGCCGAGCAGGGTCAGCAAATCGGTGTTGTCCAGCAGGTCGGGCATGAGGCCGAGATTGGCCGGGAGGATCAGCAGCCCAGGCAGCAGCACCGCCAGGTACCCGGCAAGGAAAAATCGTGCCTTGCGCACGCCGTGGGCCAGCGCGTGGGTGGCGGCGACCACCGCAAACAGCACCACGCTGCCCACCAGCAACGTGGCCGCAATGTGCGACCACGCCGGTAGCAGGAAGCAGATCGGCAGCGCCGCCAGCGCGGCGATGGCGATGCCGCGCCCCAGCAGCGCCAGCCGACGTGACTGCTGTCGCAGATTCAGGAAGCGCACGCAGAAGCTGGCGTGGAAGAAGGTCAGCAGGAAGAACCACGGCGTGAAGTTCCAGCGCGCGTCCTCAATTCCCAGCCAGCCGTAGGGCAGGTTGAAATAGAACGCCCAGCCGATGGCCAGCGCTAGCGCCTGACCCGCGTACAGCAGGTAGCTGCGATCGCGAATCCAGATACCGATGAACAGAATGAACGTGCCAAGCGCGGTCAGGCCCCCCAGCGCCACCAACGCGAGCACCGATTCGTCGATAACCCGCCGCTGGTAGTCGCTGCGCGTCTGCACGTCGATGCGCGGCAGCGAAGTGAAGAACGGCGTGTCCACCGCGATCACGATGGCGTATTCCACACCGGCCTCGATCCGCACGCTGCGACCGCCATGCAGCATGAATTCGGCGGTCTCGTCGATGCCGCTGCTGCGGCGCTGTACGCTGCCATCGCTGCCGAGTAGGTAGAGGTCGGCATGCGCATAAAAGGTGTTGGCCAGCGCGACCACCCAGTCGCTGTCGCTGGCGTCGTGGCGAAATTGAGTGACCAGCCAGAATCGTCCGCCGCGCATGTCGACGTTTTCCAGCGACCGATGGCGGCGCTGCCAGTCCTGCAGTGCGGCAAGATCGGACGGCGGGGCGTCGTCAACGCCGGCCTGGTACACCCTCACCGGTTCCGACAGCACCGCGGGCGCGGGGCCGAACACGGACAGCGGGACAGCGCAGGCAGCGCCGGCCGGCAGCATCAGCAGCATCAACCAGAGCCCTGTCCGAATCCAACGCCAACTGTGCAACACCGTCACCCCCTGGATACGGTGATTCGTCCCCGAACCGGCAGCCGATGGTGCCGAAAGCGCCATACTAGCATCCGGTCGGGGGCGGCCGTCGCCCAACGCGTGATAACGTTCGGCCCTGCCCATCCGCTCCGAAACGATCCGATGTCACCGTCTCTGCGCGTTGCCCTGGCCCAGTTCGATTTCCCCGTCGGTGCGGTGCGCGCCAATGCCGAACGCATTGCGGCGATGATCGCCACCGCGCGCGATGAGCATGGCGCGGACATTGTGCTGTTCCCGGAGCTGGCGATCAGTGGCTACCCGCCCGAAGACCTGCTGTTCCGCCCGGTGTTCCTGGCCGATTGCGAATCGGCGCTGCGCGAGATCGCGGCGACGGTGCAGGGCATCACCGCGGTGATTGGCTGGCCGGAGTCGGCCGGGTCGGTGCTTTACAACTCGGCCAGCGTGCTGCGCGATGGCGAGATCATCGCCACCTACCGCAAACGCGAGTTGCCCAACTACGCGGTGTTCGACGAACGCCGTTATTTCGACGTTGACCCGGATGGTGGATCCTGCGTATTCGAGGTCAAGGGCGTGCCGGTCGGGCTGATCATCTGCGAGGACCTGTGGTTCGCCGAACCACTCGACGCCACACGCAGTGCCGGCGCGGAGCTGGTGCTGGTGCCGAACGCCTCGCCGTTCGAGCGCGACAAGCACGCCGGTCGCGATCATCTGCTGGCACAGCGCACGCAGGAATCCGGCTGCGCCATCGCCTACCTCAACGTGATCGGCGGGCAGGACGCGCTGGTGTTCGACGGCGGCTCGGTGCTGGCCGATGGTGACGGCCACGTGCACAACGCGGCCAAGGCTTTTGAGGAGCACTGGCTGGTCGCCGACTACGACCGCGATTCACGTCACTTCACGCACGCCCACTGGCCCGAGGAAACCGACGAAGGCCGCAGTTCGCTGGCCTGGCGAGCCGTGGTGCGTGGCACCCGCGACTATTGCCACAAGAACGGTTTCCGCAAAGCGCTGCTGGGCCTGTCCGGCGGCATCGACTCGGCCATGGTGCTGGCGATTGCGGTGGACGCGCTGGGTGCTGAGAACGTCACCGCCGTGCGCATGCCGTCGCGCTACACGGCCGGTCTCAGCAACGACCTTGCCGCCGAACAGTGCGCGACGTTGGGTGTCGAGTTGCTGACGCTGCCGATTGCCGCGCCGTTTCAAGGTTATCTCGACACGCTGGCGGCCACCTTCGAAGGCTTGCCGGCCGACACCACCGAGGAAAACCTGCAGTCGCGCTGTCGCGGCGCGCTGCTGATGGCGCTCAGCAACAAGCTTGGCGGCCTGCTGCTGACCACCGGCAACAAGAGCGAATACGCGGTCGGCTACGCGACCATCTACGGCGACATGTGCGGCGGCTACGCGCCGATCAAGGACCTGTACAAGACCGAAGTGTTCGAGCTGGCGCGCTGGCGCAACGCGGTTGCCGGCCGGCCGGTGATCCCGCCAGCGGTGATCGCGCGCCCGCCATCGGCCGAGCTGCGCGAGAACCAGACCGACCAGGATTCACTGCCTCCCTACGACGTGCTCGACGCCATCCTGCTGCGCTGCGTGGAAAACGAGGAGTCACGCAGCGAGTTGATCGCCGCCGGCTTCGCCGAAGCCACCGTCGACCAGGTGCTGCACCTGCTGCGCATCAACGAGTGGAAGCGCCACCAGTCCGCGCCGGGACCCAAGGTCTCGCACCGCGCCTTCGGTCGCGAAAGGCGCTATCCGATCAGTAGTGGCTACAGGCCGTGACGGGTGCAGACGGCTAGCGGCTTGATCGGTAGCAATTCGAGTAGAGGTGCTTCTCGTATCAAATCAAGAGTGTGACGCAGTTGACAAAATCCGATTCCGGTGCTGTGCGCGCTCATTTTTTGCAGGAGCATTCCGGGCGGCATCTCGCTTCTATTCTCGTTCTCGCCTTTTTGGCGATCATCCCGATGAAAGCATCGGCCATGTATAACTTGGGTGGTGGAACATGGTGCAATGAATACACCATCACCTATGGGGATGGATATCAAGTCAAGGCTCTGTATGACTGCTCTTATGTTGGCGGAGGTGCTTGGGCGTATTACGATCCGTTCCCCGGTGCTGGTGGCGGAGGCGGCGGCGGCGGGGCTGGTTTAGGTGGGCGGATTCAACTCTGATTCGC
>JAGRJX010000378.1 GCA_020442545.1 Lysobacterales bacterium | reverse complement strand
CGCCGGCGCCGATGCCGAGGTAGTCACCAAAGCGCCAGTAGTTGAGGTTGTGGCGGCATTGCCGGCCCGGAAGCGCCCACGCCGACACCTCGTAGCTGGCGAAGCCGGCGTCGACGAGGCGCTGGTGACAGGCATCCTGGATATCCCAGGCATCGTCCTGGTCCGGAATGCCCGCTGGCGGCTTTGCGGCGAATACGGTGTTCGGCTCCAGCGTCAGCTGGTAGTGCGACAAGTGCGTTGGCGCGAGCTGTAGGGCGCGCTCGATGTCGTGCAGCGCCATGTCCAGCGTCTGGCCGGGCAGGGCGAACATCAGGTCGAGATTGAAGTCGTCGAAGCCGGCGACCTTCGCCATGCGCACCGCCGCTTCGGCTTCCGCTGCGTTGTGGATGCGGCCGAGTCGTTCGAGGCAGCCATCGTCGAAACTCTGGATGCCGAAGCTGAGGCGGTTTATGCCAGCGGTGCGGTAGCCTTCAAAGCGGTCGTGTTCGGCAGTGCCCGGGTTACATTCCAGCGTGACTTCCAGACCCGGCGCGAGGTTCAGTCGTGCGCCGACGCCGTCGAGGATGTCGCCGATTGCGCGCGCCGAAAACAGCGATGGCGTGCCGCCGCCGAAGAAAATGCTGTGTACGGGCCGGCCCCAGACCAGCGGCAGGTCCTGCTCCAGATCGGCCATCAGTGCGGCGACGTAGTCGGCTTCCGGCAGCTCGGCGCCACGCGCATGCGAGTTGAAGTCGCAGTAGGGGCATTTGCGCACGCACCACGGAATGTGGATGTACAAGGACAGCGGCGAGGTGCGCAGGAGGTGGTCGCCGGTCATCGGCGCTGGCTCACATGGATCGGTGAAGCTGACGGCGCAGCGCGGAAACGGCCTGTCCGCGATGACTGAGCGCCCGCTTGGTGCGTGCCGGCATTTCCGCTGCCGTCAGGCCAAGCAGCGGGTCGAAGAACAGCGCGTCGTAGCCGAAGCCGCCGTTGCCGCGCGCGGCTTCGAGGATACGTCCGTGCCAGAAGCCTTCGGCGATGATCGGCGACGGGTCTTCGGGATGTCGCAGGTAGGCCAGCACGCAGACGAAATGGGCCTGCCGTTCGACGGTATCGATGTTGGTCATGGCGGCAAGCAATTTGGCGTTGTTGGCTTCGCTGTCGCCATCGGTTCCGGCATAGCGGGACGAGAACAGGCCCGGCGCACCGTGCAGTGCGTCGACGCACAGGCCGGAATCATCGGCGATGGCCGGCAGGCCGCTCTCCCGCGCCGCGTGGCGTGCCTTGATCAGCGCGTTTTCCACAAAGGTGAGGCCGGTTTCATCGGCACCGCAGATGTCCAGCTCGCCCTGACTGACCAGGGTGATGCCGAGGTCGGCGGCCAGGCCTTCGAACTCGGCCAGCTTGCCGCGGTTGCCGCTGGCCAGGACGACACGTCCGCTGCTCATGACTCAGCCTTCCGCCAGCGCCTGTCGCTGCGCCTGGACCAGTTCGGTGATGCCAGCCTGCGCCAGGTCCAGCAGCGCGTCCATCTCGCCACGGCGGAAGGCGTGACCTTCGGCCGTGCCCTGCACCTCGATGAAGCCGCCGCCGTCGTTCATCACCACGTTCATGTCGGTGTCGCAGTCGCTGTCCTCGGCGTAGTCGAGGTCCAGCACCGGCACGCCGCGATACACGCCCACCGACACCGCGGCGATGCCGCCGTGGATCGGGTTGGCCTTGATGTCGCCGGCCTTGAGCAGCGTGTTGACCGCGTCGCTGAGCGCCACCCAGGCGCCGGTAATGGCCGCCGTTCGGGTGCCGCCATCGGCCTGCAGCACGTCGCAGTC
>JAGRJX010000097.1:10327-18536 GCA_020442545.1 Lysobacterales bacterium | reverse complement strand
GGCGGCAAGCTGAAGCGCAAGGAAAAACTGTCCGGCCGCCTCGCCGATGCGCTGGCGTGGATGTATCTGGGAACGGCGGCAGTCAAGCGCTACGAAAGCGAGGAAAAATCCGAGGCCAGCCTCGACCTCGCGCGCTGGAGCTGCTGGCTGGCGCTGTACGAAGTCCAGCAGGCGCTGGGCGGCGCCATCGACAACTTCCCGGTCAACTGGCTGCGCCGCCCGCTCAGCTGGGTGATCTTCCCGCTGGGCCGGCGCTTCCGCTATCCCGGTGATCGAATGGGCCGGAAGATCGCACGCAGCATCCTCGAGGACCGCAAGGCGCGCATCCGCCTCACCGGCGACATTCACGTACCAAATGCCGACGAACCGGGTCTTGGTCGCCTCGAAGCGGCACTGGACAAGGCCGTCAACGCACTGCCCATCGAAGCCAAGCTGCGCGACCTGGTGCGCGCCGGCCAGCTCGACCGCGCGCCGGGTCATGAACTCGACGACCACGCGCTGGAAGCCGGCCTGATCAGCCAGGCCGAATACGACCAGCTCAACGACGCCCGCGACTGCCGCAACGAAGTCATCCAGGTCGATGCCTTCGATCCGGAGCTGTTCAGGACCCTGCGCTGATCGGGCGAAACGTCGCGGACGGCTGCGAGTAGACAATACAGGAACAGTCCAGCGTACTCACTTCGGCCGCGCGCCAGCCCCACCCCAACCTCCGACAGGTGACGCCGGGCGGCGGCTCGGCTAGGGTTTGCCGACTGTCAGGCTCGATCAGCAAGCATCCGGGCCGGCTCTTGCTGTCACCACATCACTGGGGAGAACCGAGATGCGCCCTGTTGCCACGCTGGCCGGCCTGCTGCTGGCCGCCGCATTGCCGCTGAATGCGGCCCACGCCAAGGACGACAAGAAGGATAACGACGCCAAGTGGAGCGTCGACGCCGCCCATGGCCCGGAGAAACGGATCCGCTTCGAGACCACCGAAGGCACCTGGATGGACCTCGACGTCAGCCCGGACGGCAAACGCATCGTCTTCGACCTGCTCGGCGACCTCTACCTGCTGCCGGTTGACGGTGGCCACGCCGAACAGCTGACCTCGGGCCGTGCCTGGGACGTGCAGCCACGCTTCTCGCCGGATGGGAAAGAGGTGGCCTTCACCTCCGATCGTGGCGGCGGCAACAATATCTGGCGCATCAACATCGCCAATGGCGATACCACGCAGGTGACCAAGGAGAACTTCCGCCTGATGAACAATCCGGCCTGGTCGCCGGACGGCCAGTACATTGCCGCGCGAAAGCACTTCACCAGCGAACGCTCGCTGGGTGCCGGCGAGCAGTGGCTGTTCCATAAGTCCGGCGGCAGCGGCCTGCAGCTCACCAGGCAGAAGAACGACCAGCAGGACCAGGGCGAGCCGGTGTTCAGCCCGGACGGCCGCTACCTGTATTTCTCCGAGGACATGAGCGGCGGCCGCACCTTCCAGTACAACAAGGACCCGCACGGGATGATCTACGCGATCCGCCGGCTCGATCGCACGGATGGAACCGTTGAGACGATCATCGCCGAACCGGGCGGTGCGGTGCGCCCGCAGCCGTCGCCGGACGGCAAGCGAATCGCCTTCGTCCGTCGCTCGCTGGACAAGAGCGTGCTGGCGGTGATGGATCTCGACAGCCACGCGATCACCGACATCTGGGACGGTCTCGATCACGACCAGCAGGAAGCCTGGGCGATCTTCGGTCCCTACGCCAACTTCGCGTGGCTGCCGGATGGCAGCGCGGTGGTGATCTGGGCCAGGGGCGGTCTGTGGCGCGTCGACATGGACCTCGATGGCAGCGCGCGTGCCGAACCGACGTCGATCCCGTTCAGCGCATCGATTGACCGCATGGTGGCGCAGCCGCTGCGTTTCCCGCAGCAGCTCGACGGCAACCGCTTCCAGCCGAAGATGATCCGCGACGTCGCCACCAGCCCGGACGGCAAGACGCTGGTGTTTCACGCCGTGGGTTCGCTGTGGGCCAAGTCGCTGCCCAATGGCAAGCCGCAGCGCCTGACCAGCGACGAGGCCAACTACGAGTACCAGCCCAGCTTCAGCCCGGACGGCAGCAAGCTGCTGTACACGCGCTGGAACGACCGGGACCTGGTGCGCATGGTCGAGCGCAATCTGGCCGACGGCAGCGAGCGCATCCTCAACCAGCGCCCCGGCTTCTACTACGGCCCGCGCTACTCGCCGGACGGCTCGAAGATCGTCTATTCACGCAACAGCGGCGGTGGACTGACCACCGACCTGCACGGCGGCGACACCGGCATCTACTGGATACCGGCGGCCGGCGGCGACAGCCGACGCGTCGCGCGCGGCGGCAGCGAGCCGCAGTTCAGCGCGGACAGCAAGGCCATCTACTTCCTCAGTGGCGGCGGTCTGGAGAAGCACCTGAAGCGCGTCGGCCTGCACGGCGAGGAGCCGCGCGACCTGTTCGACCTCAAATACGTCGACTTCGTGCGCATCAGCCCGGACGGCAAGTGGGTGGCCTTCACCGAGCTGTTCAACGCCTACGTTGCACCGCTGACCGATACCGGCTCCGCGATCGAACTCAACCGTGACACCAAGGCCATTCCGGTGACCCGCGTCAGCCAGGATGTCGGTTCCTACCTGCACTGGTCGGCGGACAGCCGCTCGCTGCACTGGATGGTCGGCCGTGACTACTTCAGCCGCGACCTGAAGGACGCGTTCGCTTTTCTGCCAGGCGCACCGAAAGTGTTGCCGGAACCGAAATCGTTGAAGGGTGTCGATGTCGGCCTGGAGCTGCCTACCGACCATCCGCAGGACAGCTTCGCATTCGTGCACGCACGCATCGTCACCATGCGCGATGCCGACAACGCCGAAGAAGTGATCGAGGACGGCACGCTGGTGGTTCGTGGCGACAGCATTGTCGCCGTCGGCAAGTTCGGCGACGTACGCGTGCCGGAGAACGCGGAAGTGATCGACGCCAGCGGCAGCACCATCATCCCCGGCATGATCGACGTCCACGCACACGCCTCGAACTTCGGCGCCGGCGTAGTGCCCCAGCAGAACTGGGCCTATTACGCCAACCTCGCCTACGGCGTGACCACCGCGCATGACCCGTCGGCCAGCACCGAGTTCGTGTTCTCGCAGAGCGAGCTGGTGAAGGCCGGCCGGATGGTCGGCCCGCGCATCTTCAGCACCGGCAGCATCCTGTACGGCGCCGACGGCGACTTCAAGGTCGAGATCAATTCGCTGGACGACGCCCGCTCACACCTCAAGCGCATGAAGGCACACGGCGCCTTCAGCGTGAAGAGCTACAACCAGCCGCGTCGTGAACAGCACCAGCAGATCAACCAGGCCGCGCGCGAGCTGGGCATGCTGGTGGTCGAGGAAGGTGGCTCCACGCTCAACCACAACCTGCCGATGATCATCGATGGCGTGACCGGCATCGAACACAACATCCCGGTCGCACCGCTGTACGACGACGTGATCCAGTTGTGGAAGCAGACCGACGTGCGCAATACGCCGACGCTGATCGTCAGCTACGGCGGCCAGTCCGGCGAAAACTACTGGTACCAGCACGACGATGTCTGGACCATCGAACGCCTGAAGCGCTTCTTCCCGGAACGCAACCTGCAGGCGCGTTCAGTGCGCCGCAACAAGTCGCCGGAATGGGACTACTTCCACAAAACCGTGTCGGAAAGCGTCAACACGCTGCGCGGAAACGGCGTGAAGATACAGGTCGGTGGACACGGCCAGCTGCAGGGCCTGGGCTCGCACTGGGAAGTCTGGATGCTCACGCAAGGTGGCATGAGCAACTTCAACGCCCTGCGCGCGGCCACCATCGACGGCGCCGACTACCTCGGCCTGTCGTCCCAGCTGGGCTCCCTGGAAGCCGGCAAGCGCGCCGACCTGGTCGTGCTGAACGGTAATCCGCTGGAGGACATCAAGCACAGCACCGACATTGGCATGGTCATGGTCAACGGCCGCCTGTTCAATGGCGAGGACATGGCCGAGATCGGCGGCAAACAGCGTCCGGCACCGGAGTTCTACTGGCAGCAGCACGGCGGCAACACCGCGCACTGGGGCGACCAGTTCGGCCCCACCGTGCCCTGCCATTGCCCCAAGTCCGTTGGAATCATGGACCGTGCCAAAAGGCACATGCACTGAGCGCCTGAAACGCGAGACGCTCGGAAGTTAGACGGGCGCCCGTCCCCGCGACGGGCGCCCGCTTCGTTCATAAGCATCTGATTCACAAGCCATTGACCCGTTAGTTTAAGGAATCCGGGAGTTTTTCATGTCGATTCGTCCCCTCGTTCTGGCGGTGACCGCCAGCCTGGCGCTGAGCGCCTGCGGCGGCAGCGAGCCCGCCTCCACGTCGCAGCCCACCGACAGCAGCAGCGAAGCACCCGCCCCCACGGCTGACGTCGCACGCGAGAACCCGTTCTTCCAGCCCAGCCCGCTGCAATACGAGGCGCCGCAGTTCGACAAGTACCAGGAAGCCGACTACATGCCGGCCTTCGAACGCGGCATGGCCGAGCATCAGGCCGAGATCGAGGCGATTGCCAACAACGAGGAAGCACCGACCTTCGACAACACCCTGGTCGCGATGGAAAAGAGCGGCGCCCTGCTGGGACGCGTCGCCAGCGTGTTCTTCAACCTGGCCGCGTCTTACAAGACCGATGGCCTGAAGGAAATCGAGAAGGAAATTGCACCGAAGCTGGCCGCGCACAGCGACGCCATTTACCTGAACCAGAAACTCTGGGAGCGGGTGAAGGCGATCCACGACGAAAGCGACGCACAGGGCATGGACGCCGAGTCGCAGCGTCTGGTCGAGCGCTACTACACCAACTTCGTGCGCGCCGGCGCCAAGCTGAGCGACGCCGACAAGCAGAAGGTCCGCGACATCAATGCCCAGCTGGCCGAGCTGTCCACAGATTTCGGCAATCGCGTGGTCGAGGACGGCAACGAGAGCTCGGTGGTTGTCGATAACGTCGCCGAACTCGACGGCATGAGCGAGGCCGACATCAGCGCCGCCGCCGCCGCGGCCAAGTCGCGCGGGCTTGATGGCAAGTACCTGATCGCCCTGCAGAACACCACCACACAGCCGGCACTGGCCTCGTTGACCAATCGCGACCTGCGCCAGCGCATCTTCGAGGCCGCGTTCAACCGCGGTCGCCACGGCGGGCCGAACGACACCCGCGAAATCATCGTGAAGATGGCCAAGCTGCGCGCCGAAAAGGCCCAGCTGCTGGGCTACCCGAACTGGGCCACCTACATCCTGTCGGACAACATGGCGAAGACGCCGGAAGCCGCGCTGGAACTGCTGACCGGCATCGTCGAACCCGCCGTGAAGAAGGCCCGCGGCGAGGCCGCCGACATCCAGAAGCTGATCGATGCGCAGGGCGGCGACTTCAAGGTCAAGCCCTGGGACTGGGACTTCTACGCCGAACAGGTGCGCAAGGCCAACTACGATCTCGACGAGTCCGCCATTCGCCCCTACTTCGAGCTGGATCGCGTGCTCAAGGACGGCGTGTTCTTTGCCGCCACCAAGCTCTACGGCATCACCTTCAAGGAGCGCACCGACCTGCCGGTGTACTCGCCGGATGTTCGCGTGTTCGAAGTGTTCAACGACAAGGGCGAGTCCTTCGCGCTGATCTACCTCGACTACTACAAGCGCGACATCAAGCGCGGCGGCGCGTGGATGAACAACTTTGTCGACCAGAGCCACCTGCTGGGTCGCAACCCGGTGGTGGTGAACAATCTCAACGTGCCGAAGCCGGCCGAGGGCCAGCCGACGCTGCTGAGCTACGACAACGTCAACACCATGTTCCATGAGTTCGGCCACCTGCTGCACGGCATCCTGTCAGACGTGAACTACCCGATGTTCTCCGGCACCAGCACGCCACGCGACTTCGTCGAGTTCCCGTCGCAGTTCAACGAGAACTGGATCTTCGAACCCGAGGTGTTCGCCAACTTCGCCAAGCACTACGAAACCGGCGAGCCGATGCCGGCCGAACTGGTGGAGAAGATCAGGAAGTCCAGCACCTTCAACCAGGGCTACGCCACGGTCGAGTACCTAGCTTCGGCGCTGCAGGACATCGCCTGGCACCAGATCACGCCGGACACCGAAATCGCCGATCCGATCAAGTTCCAGCAGGACGCGCTGGAAGGCTTCGGCATCGCCATGGACGAAGTGCCGCCGCGCTACGGCAGCACCTACTTCAACCACATTTTCTCGGATGCCACTGGCTACTCGGCCGGCTACTATGCCTACCTGTGGACCGAAGTGCTGGCGCAGGATGCCTTCGAATGGTTCAAGGAGAACAAGGGCGACGGCCCGGTGATGAACCGCGCCAACGGCCAGATCTTCGCCGACAAGATCCTCTCGCGCGGCGGCACCGAGGACGTGCACAAACTCTACGTGGACTTCCGCGGCAAGGAGCCCAGCGTCGAACCGCTGCTGGAGAAGCGCGGCCTCAACGACAGCAACTGAGCTGACATCCTCGTCGACGCCGCCAGCCCGGAACCCGGGTTGGCGGCAGCTCCATGCCCCGCCATCGCGCGGGGCTTTTTTTGGGCCGCCGTACCTCGGATACCATGCAAGTACCCCGCAACGGAGCATGCCATGGCTACCCGCTACTTCATCCGCCTTCCCGATCCTGCCGCCGCGCGCGGCAGTGATACCGACCTCGCGTTCACCGCCAGCGGTGCCGATGCCTTTGCCGAGCAACTGCAGGTGGCGCTGCGCGTGGATGCGCTGTACCGGCGCTGGAAGGCAAAGCAACCGGCCGATGCCGACGGCGACGATGACGACCGCGAAGACCCGCTGGCCGCCACCGATCCGGCAGCCACCGTCAGCGGCGAACAGAATGACCTCGCCATTGACCTGGTCGTCACCACCGTACTGGCCGGCAGCGTGCTGAAACATCGCCTGCGCCTGCTCGCCGGTTCGCACTGGGAACTGCGCGATGTCCGCGGCACCTGACGCACCAACGCCGCTGCTGTTGAGCTGGTCCGGCGGCAAGGACGCCGCATGGACGTTACATCACCTCAATCAGGACCCTCGCTGGCAGGTGGTCGCACTGCTGACCACGGTGACCGAAGGCTACGAGCGCGTCGCCATGCAGGGCATCCGCCGCGATGTCCTGCTGGCGCAGACGGAAGCGGCAGGATTGCCGCTGATCGAAGCACGGATGCCGCAGCGTGCCGACAACGCCACCTACGAGCGCTGCTTTGCCGACGCGCTGTCGAAAACACGCGAGCGATTCCCCGGCCTGCGGCACCTCGCCTTCGGCGACCTGTTCCTGGAAGACATCAAGCATTATCGCGACGCCCTCTGCGCTCGCCTCGACTGGACGCCGGTATATCCGCTGTTTGGCAGCGACACACGCACGCTGGCCCGCAAGATGATCTGTGGCGGCCTCAAGGCCACGCTGTGCTGCGTGGACACCACCCAGCTCGACGCCCGCTTCGCCGGCCGCGCCTTCGACCACGCACTGCTGGATGAACTGCCCGAAGCCATCGATCCCTGCGGCGAGAACGGCGAGTTCCATACCTGCGTCCACGCCGGTCCATTCTTCAGTTTCGCGCTTGACGTCAGGATCGGAGAGAGGGTGCTGCGTGATGGCCGATTCATGTACACCGATGTCATCCAGCAGACTCCGACAAGTACGCCTTGACGTTCGGCAATGGGTCGGAATCAATGACTCCTACATCACTGACCGGAACCGGTTGATCACGTTTGATGGAGGCCTGCTCTCGTAGGTTGGTGGTGAGGCACGAACCCCAACGGTTGATCACAGCGTGGCCGCACACGTTGGGGTTCGCAAGCTCACCCCAACCTACTTACTGTGGCGGCCTCAAGGCCACGCTGTGGTGCATCGACACCACCCAGCTCGATGCCCGCTTCGCCGGGCGCGCCTTCGACCACGCACTGCTGGATGAGCTGCCCGAAGCCGTCGATCCCTGCGGCGAGAACGGCGAGTTCCATACCTGCGTCAACGCCGGGCCGTTCTTTCACCACGCCTTGAGCGTGGAGTGCGGTGACCTTGTGCTTCGGGACAGCCGGTTCATGTACGCAGACATTGCGCCAATTGTTAAGGCAACGCTGAACAAGCATCCGCCCCCAGCATGATGTCTTAATCGTTCGCCAGTCGTGCTGCGGGCCGCAGGTCATCCTCGCTGCCTTGGCAAGAACTGGGGCGCGAGTGGCGGGCGATT
>JAGRJX010000097.1:3855-10287 GCA_020442545.1 Lysobacterales bacterium | reverse complement strand
CACGCCCGTCGCACGGCTCCGCGCGGCGTCGTTGGCCAGACAGTTGCCCCATCAAATGAATGACAAGCTACTCGGCATCATGTGGTTTGACGACATAACGCCGATGCAGCGCCTCCAGCCGACCGTCGGCGCGTAGCGCTTCGAGGCCGCGGTTGAAGGCGGTCAAGGCTTCATCAAGGCGGCGGGATTTTCTGGAGAAGCCGATGTAGAGCGGAAGCTCGCCGATGGCGGGCGTCATCGCTTCGATGCGCTCGGCATAGTCGGGATAGTGATTGCGGATCAGGTAGTCGGCGACGCGGCGGTCGATCACGGCGAGGTCGATGTCGCCACGGACCAGTGCTCGCAGGTTTGCCGCATCGTCGCTGAATTCTTCTTTCAGCAGGTAATCGGCGGCATCCAGCGCTGGCGTGTTGACGTAGGCGCGGACAACGCCGAAGCGCTTGTCCAGCAGAGACCGCAACGCGGCATCCTGGTCCACCGAAGGATCGACACTGAAGGCAATCGCATCCTCTCGACGCTTGAACAGCACCAGCGGCCCGCCGGGAAACGGATCGGAGAAAGTGAAGTCGGCGAGACGGCTGGCGTCGAAGTATTCCGGCATCAGGCCATCGACTTCGCCGGCACGCGCAAGGTAAAGCCCCCGCTCCCAGGGATGGAAGTCAATCTGCAGCGGGATGCCCTGTTCGGCGAAAACGGCACGCGCCAGCGCGGCAACGTAGCCCTGCTCGGGCAGGTCCGAACCAACATACGGACGCCATTCCAGCGTGGCGAGGCGAATCGGCACGTTGTCGGGAATCTGCCGATCCCCTGCCGTCGGGGCAGCGTTGCACACCGGCAGCATCGACAGCAGGAGCAGGGTCGCCACAAGGACAACCACAGTGGTCACGCTGGACTTTGGCGAGTTCATCGCTACTGACGTTACGGCGAAATGCACAGGGCGTCCAGATGCACAAACAGCGCGAAGCGGACGGGGGCTTCAGCCGGTATTCTGCACGCCCGCCGAGATGCCGTTGACCGTCGCAGCCAGCGCCTCGAACAGGCTGGCGTCCTCGCGCCCGCCTTCGCGCCAGCGGCGCAGCAGGTCGACCTGCAGCAGGCTGATCGGATCGACGTAGGGGTTGCGCAGGCGGATCGACAGCGCGAGACGATAATCCTTCGCCAATAGGGAATCCTCGCCCTTGATGCGCAGGATGGCATCACGGCAGCGAAGGAATTCGTCGCGGATCATTGGAAACATGACCGGATGCAGGTCACCGGCCAGTTCGGAATAGCGCTCGAACACGTCGAGATCGGACTTGGCGAGCGTCATCTCCACGTCATCCACCAGAGCTGCAAAAAACGGCCATTCGCCGGCCATTGTCGACAGCATTTCCTCGCCAAACTGCTCGATGCCCTGCGTCAGCGCAGTGCCAACGCCGTACCAGGCAGTAAGCCCGGCACGGTTCTGCGACCACGAAAACACCCAGGGGATCGCACGTAGCGAAGAAATGCCAGCCTGCTCGCCGGCGGCGCGCTTGGGTGGTCGCGAACTGATGTTCAGCCGCTCGATCACGTCGATCGGCGTGGCTTCGCGAAAGTAGCGCACGAAATCCGGATGCTCGTGGATCAGCGCACGGAAGCTGTCGCGCGAGATACCGGCCATCGCGGTCATCGCCTCGCGCCACTGCACTTCACGCGGCTCCGGCGGACGCGGACGCAGCGTGGCGCGTAGCACGGCACCGGTGGCCTGCTCCAGGTTGCGCAGGGCAATCGCTCGGATACCGTACTTGCGATGGATCACCTCGCCCTGCTCGGTCAGGCGCAGATATCCGTCCACCGAACCACGCGGCGCGGCGATCACGGCGCGTTCGGTCTTTCCGCCGCCCCGGCTGATCGAACCACCGCGACCGTGGAAGAAAGCGATGCGTATGCCGCGTTCATGCGCCAGCGTCGTCAATGCGATCTGTGTCTGCTGCAGCGCCCAGCGCGAGGCCATCAGGCCACCGTCCTTGGCGCTGTCGGAATAGCCGAGCATCACCACCTGACGATCGCCCCGCGCCTGCAGATGCCTGCGGTAGTGCGGATCGTCGAACAGCGACACCAGCACGTCGGCGGCGCCGTTCAGGTCGTCCACGGTCTCGAACAATGGTGCCACGTCCAGCAGCACGCGATCATGCCGGTCGGCGAGCCCCGCCAGACGGGCGAGGTAGAGCACGGCAAGCGCGTCGCCGGCGCTGCGGCTCATGCTGACGATGTACGGGCCCAGCGCTTCGCTGCCGTAGCGCTGGCGCGCCTCGGCCACCTCGCGGAACACGGCCAGCGCACGGTCGGACTGTTCGCCCGGATTGGGCTGCTGTGGCGCCACGTCGAGCAGGTCACGCAGGCGACCGGCGCGTTCGCCGGCATCGCGCTCCGGCCAGTCCGCGTCGCCAAGCTGTTCGGCAATCGTGAGGTCGTGGATGCGCGAATCCTGACGCATATCCAGCGTTGCCAGGTGGAAGCCGAAGCAGGCCACGCGCCGCTGCAGGCGTCGCACCGCGAAGCCGCCGGCGTGCAGGCCGCGGTTCTGCTGCAGGCTGTCGCCGATCAGGTCGACGTCGGCACGGAAGGATCTTGCGTCGGAATAGGCCGCCGCATTGCCTTCCAGCGTGGCGCGCAGGCGTGCGCGCATCAGCGCGAGGATATGGCGGTAAGGCATTTCCTGGATACGCGGGTTGTCGCTCTCCACCGCGTCCGGCAGCAGGTTGGCGTATTCGCGGATGCGCGCCTGCAGTGCTTCGCTGACATCGATACGGCTGGTGGACTGGCTCAGCAGCTGCGCCAGATGCGCCAGCTCACGACCGTAGTTGGCGATGACCTGCGCGCGCTGATAGCCGAGTGCAGCGCGGATGGTGTTGGCGCCGACGTTGGGATTGCCGTCCATGTCGCCGCCGACCCAACTACCGAAGGCGATCATCGGCGGCAGCTCGCCAATGTCACCGAAGGAATCGCCCAGCGCATCGTCGAAGACTTCGTGGAACACCGGCAGCACGCGGTACAGCACGTCGGACAGGTAGAAGCCGACATGCTCCATCTCGTCGGCCACGGTGGGCCGCGTCGGCGGTGATTCCGCGGTCTGCCAGGCCGCAGTCAGCGCCATGCGCATGCGCTCGCGATCCACGCGGCGCTCCTGCGGCGTGCGGTCGCCATCAATGTCCGCTACCAGACATTCGACGATCAGCTGCTCCTTCTCCAGCAGCGCGCGACGCAGCGCCTCGGTGGGGTGCGCGGTGAACACCGGCTCGACGCGCAGGCCGGCGAGGCAGTCACGCAGTTCATCAGCGGTCACGCCGTCCGACTTCAGCCGGGACAACACTGCCAGCAGCCCACCGGGCTGCGCGTCGGCACCGGCCTTCTGGTAATCGCGGCGTCGGCGAATACGATGCACGCGCTCGGCCAGGTTCACGGCGCCGAAGTAGGCGGCAAAGGCGCGCACCAGTGCGGCGGCTTCGTCCTGCGACAGATTACTGATCAGCGCAGCAATATCGGCCATCGGCGCGCCGCCTTCGCGCCGCGCAATGGCCGCGCGACGCAGCGCCTCCACGCGTTGGAAAAAAGCGTCGCCACGCTGTTCGGCCAGCACCTCGCCGACCAATGCACCGAGTCGGCCGACGTCACGCCGAAGCGCGACATCGGTTTCGGCAAAGTGGATTTCACGCAAGGCGTCGGCGTCGCCATTGTCTGGTGCGTCGCTGGAAGTAGGTCGGGTCTGCTGGTCTTCGCTCATGCCGCAAAGCCTACAACGTTTGCGGGAAGCGTCCATGACCGCTCGCCAATGGACCACTGACGCTACACTGCCGGGCACCGCACGTGGAATTCGGCTTATGCACTGGATTTTTGCCCTGCTGGGCGCGTTCTTCGGGTATGCCATCGGCGATGCCAGCGAGGAGCTGCTGGGACTGGTCCTCGGCGCTTTCGCTGGCTGGCAGGGCGCACGACTGATCGAACTGCGCCAGCGGCTGGCCAAGCTGGAGCGCGAGCGCGCCCTCGCTGCACCACCACGACAGGCCGCCAGTTCTGCCGCCGTTTCAACCGCCGTGCCTGCACCAGTCGCGCCCGCAGCCCAGGAATCGGCTGCAGAAACGACGCCAGCGCCCGATGCCGCGCCACCACCACGACCAGTCACCCGACCCGAAGACCTGGTCGGCAGACCCGCGCAAACCGCCGCCGCGGCTGTCGCCGCAGGCGCGCCCGCACACAAGCCGATCTTCGACAAGCCAGCTGCGCCGCCGAAGGACGGCCTGGACGTCAAGATCACCGCCTTCCTGCGTCGTGCATTCCTCGAAGGCAACGTGCCGGTGAAGATCGGTGCGCTGCTGCTGTTCTTCGGCGTGGCCGCGGCGCTGAAGTACGCCGCCGACCAGGGCTACTTCTCGCTGCCCATCGAGTTCCGTCTCGCCGGCTTCGCCGCGCTGGCCGTCGGCGCGCAGCTCTGGGGCTGGCGCAATCGCCTGAAGCAGCCAGCCTTCGGTCTCAGCCTGCAGGGCCTCGGCATCGGCCTGCTGCTGATGGTGGTGTTCGCCGCCTTCGCCTACTACCACGTGCTGCCGGCCGGGCTGGCCTTCGGCCTGGTGCTGCTGGTGGTCGCCACCGCCGCGATGCTGGCGGTGCTGCAGAACGCCATCTGGCTGGCCGCGCTGGGCTTTGTCGGCGGCTATCTGGCGCCGGTGCTGATCAATACCGGCAGTGGCAACCACGTTGCGCTGTTCAGCTACTACGCGCTGCTCAACGCGGCGGTGTTCGCCATCGCCTGGAAGAAGCCGTGGCGGCTGCTCAACCTGATCGGCTTCGCCTTCACCTTCATCATCGGCGGGGCCTGGGGCTGGCAGCACTACGAGCCGGAGAAGTTCGCCACCGTCGAACCGTTCCTTGTCCTGTTCTTCCTGTTCTACACGCTGATCCCGCTGCTCTACGCGCTACGCCAGCCAACCGGAAAGCGCGGCATCGTCGACGGCACGCTGGTATTCGGCACGCCGCTGCTGGCCTTCCCGATGCAGGCAGCACTGTTGGCCGATGATCGCTACGGCCTCGCCTTCAGCGCCATCGCCATCGCCACGATGTACGCGCTGCTTGCCTGGTGGCTGGTGCGCCGTCGCCAGCTGGTGAACCTCGGCACCAGCTTCGCGGTGCTGGGCGGCGGCTTCGCCACGCTGGCCGTGCCGTTGGCGCTGTCGGCCAACTGGACGGCCGCGACCTGGGCGCTGGAAGGCGCCGCGCTGGTCTGGCTCGGTCAGCGTCAGAATCACTTGTTGCCACGCCTGACCGGTCTGCTGCTGCAGGTGATCGCCGCCGGCGCCTATGCCTTCGCCGTGCTCGACGGCCTGTGGGACGCCAGCACCGGCGAACTGCCGCTGCTCAACGGCCACGCGTTGACCGTGCTCTGCCTGACCGGCGCCGCCGGCTTCATCGGCTGGAGCTACGATCGCCACCGGCCGATGCCGTGGCTGTCGGTGCTGGCGCTGGTCGGCGCGCTGTTCTGGTGGACGGTGTTCGGGCTGCGCGAAATCGACGCCTTCGGTCGCCATTTGCCCGAATGGGTCGGCGACGAGATGCCGCTGTGGCTGCTGTGGCTGACCGCCGGTATGGCGCTGGTGACGATCCTGCGCGCCTGGCTGCCGTGGTATCGCATCGGCTACGCGCTGCTGCCGTTCATCGCGCTGATCCCGGTCTTCACTTTCCTTGGCTACGCCAACCATTCCGACCTCTTCGGCGGCGGCAACATGATTGCCTGGCCGCTGCTGTTCCTGTCGCTGGCATGGGCCCTGAACCGCTTCCGCCAGCCGCAGGCACGCGGCATCTCGTGGATGCATGTCGGCGCATTGTGGAGCGCCGCTATCGTTCTCGGACTCGCCTTGTTGCAGTGGAGCGAACGCGTCGAACGACTCGGCGACGGCTGGTCGTGGCTGCTGCTGATGCTGCCACTCGCCATTCTCCTGTTCGGCAATGCAGGCCGGCCGCCACGCTTCGCCTGGCCGCTGAGCGACCTGTTCGACGGCTACCGCCTGCGCTGGCTGGTTCCGGCCAGCGCGGTTCTCGGTCTGCTCTGGCTGGTCAGCCTGTTCAACGCCGGTGACGCCACACCGCTGCCGTTCTTCCCGCTGCTGAATCCGCTGGAGCTGATGCAGCTCGGCCTGCTGCTGTTCGCCACATCACTGGTGCTGCGAAGCCGTCGCGCCGACAGCAGCGCCGAGCTTCGCAACATCACGGGCATCGGACTGCCGCTGGCCGCCTTCGCCTTCGTCACCATGGCCTGCCTGCGCGCCGTCCATCACCTGCACGACGCCCCGTGGAGCGAGCGCATCCTGCAGGACAACGTCGCGCAGACCAGCCTCACCGTGGTCTGGAGCATCATCGGCGTGGTCGCCTGGGTGATAGGCTCGCGCCAGCGCCGCTGGCCGGTGTGGCTGATGGGCG
>JAGRJX010000097.1:0-3767 GCA_020442545.1 Lysobacterales bacterium | reverse complement strand
GCGGCCTGCTGGTGCTGGTCGGCAAACTGGCGCCAACACCGCCGCGCGACATTGCCAACGTCGAAACCGAAGGAGACGCCGCATGATCCCTCACATCTGGCCCTGGATTCATCGCGTGAGGAAACGCATGCCTGCTTGTCTCCTTCCCTCGCTTGCGGGGGAAGGCGGGGATGGGGGTGACGCCTGCGGAATGCAGGCTGGTGACTCACTGGGCATAGCGCGCCCTCACGCCGCGCATGCCATGTCAGTGCGAACCTCTCTCGGGAACATGCAACGCGGCTACAGCGTGGCGACAGCGTTGGCGCTGTTTGGCTTCACGTTTGCCGGCAACATCGCCGCCGCGCCCTCGCTGGAATGGCAGTGGCCCATCGATGGCGGCAACGGCGTGCTGCAGGTCGAGCTGGACGAATCTGTCTATCGGCACATCCAGCGCGACGACCTCGGCGACCTGATGGCGCTGGACGCCGACGGCCAGCCGATTCCGATGGGCCCGCTGTCTCAGGTGTGGATGCCACCCAGCATCCGCGAACTGCCGATGCAGCCAGTGCCGCTGTTCCGCCTGCCCGCCATGACCGGCAGCGCGGACGGCGATGAAGTCGAGCTGCATATCCGTCGTGGCAATGACGGACGCTTGAGCGCGCTGGATGCCAGCGTCACGCCCGGCAGCGACGGCGGCGATGCCTCATCCGACATCCTGCTCGACCTCTCCGCACTCAAGAGCAGTTACGACGCCCTGCAGCTGCACCTCGATCTGCCGGATGACGCCAGCTTCGACGCGCGCCTGCAGGTCGACGGCAGCGATGACCTCAGCCACTGGCATGCCGTCGGTGGCGATCACGCGCTGCTGCACCTGAAGCAGAACGGCTTCGAACTGGTACGTGATCGCGTCACCCTGCCGCGCGTCCGCCATGACTACCTGCGCCTGCACCGCGCCGACGGCGGATCGCTGCCGGTCGACACGGTCGAAGTCCGCACACTGCCTGCCGTGGAACTCACGCCGCCGCAGCCGCGCAGCCTGCGCCTCAGCGGCGAAGCGGAGGGCGACGAAGCAGGCAGCTTCGTCTACCGCAGCCCGGGGCCGTTCCCGGTATCGCGACTCGACCTCGAAACCAGCGGCGACAACGCCATCAGCGCGGTGATCGTCTCCAGCCGCAGCGACGACAAGCAGGCCTGGCGCGAGCGCGGCCGCTTCACTCTGTTCGACATCGAGCAGAACGGCGCACGCCTGCACAACGACAGCCTGATGCTGCGCGGCGACTCACGCGACCGCCTGTGGCGCGTGCAGACGAAACCGGCCCTGCGCACCGCGCCCGTGCTGCGTCTCGACTACGTGCCGGATCGCTTCGTGATGCTGACGCAAGGGCCAGCGCCGTATCGCCTCGCCGCCGGCAGCGCCACCGCCGTGCGCGAGAACTACCCGTTGCCGGCGCTGCTGTCCGAGATCCGCCGCAACAGCGACGCCGACTGGCGTCCGCCGCTGGCGAAACTCGGCGAAGGCAGCGCACTGGCCGGCAATGTCGCACTGGAAGCACCCGGCAAGCCGCTGCCGACTCGGCAGATCGTGCTATGGGTGATCCTGATTGGTGCGGCGTTCCTGTTGTTGTTGCTGGTGGGGCGGTTGTTGAAGCAGCCACCAGAGGGTGGCAACTGATTTTGCAGACGTAGGTTGGTGGTGAGGAACGAACCCCAACACTGGGCAATCGTAGGTTGGGGTGAGGGACGAACCCCAACGCCTCGATAGTGAAAGATCAACAGCTTTCACTGTCCCCCGGATCAAGTCCGGGGCAGGCTCTTCGGGCCAGCGATGCTGCTTGGCGGTAGCCACGCGCGTTTTCTCTTTGCTTGTCCAAAGAGAACCGAACCAAGAGAAAGTCGAGCGCGACTGTCGTTGCGCGAGGCCCGGAAACGCGCCCTTCGGGTTCGCGAGTCGCGACGGGGTTTTTCGACAGCACGTCCCTGTACTGGCGAAAAACACGACCGCATCCATGCGGTTGTTCCGGTCGGCATTCCGCCTCCCCCTCGCGTGGCGGTCGCCACGCTCGACCCTGCGGGCTGATCCGTCACGCCTCGCCGCGCTTCAGGGGACCTCAAAGCAACAATTCGGTAGGTTGGGGTAAAGAACGAACCCCAACATCACCACCGACATTCCCGCGAAGCCGTTGGGGTTCGCAACCTCACCCCAACCTACCCGCTGGCCAGCTCCGAAAGGCGTGAGGCCGACGAAAAGCCTATGGTTTGACTGAACTCGTCCGCCCTTCCAAACCGGACGGATCGGAAGTCAGCAACTCTTCAAACAGCATGAAGACGTCGTCATCGTCGACTCCGGGATCACCCAATGCGTACAACGTGGAGAACGTCGCTTCATACACTGCTTGACGCATTGCGAGACACACATCATTTGGATCGACACCGCTGGCAAGCAATCGCTCAACCGCGAATCCCGCGTCTGCAAACGGGCCTTCGGGATGCCGGCGTGCCTCGGCGACATTTGCCTGAAGCGAGGACGGATTTAGGTATACGTTGATCACCCTTTCTCAAAGGTGGTGCAAGAGTTCTCTTCTAGTCGCCATGATTTCGTCTCAATTGCGCTTGGCCGTGTCTGTGCCGCTTGCTTCCTGGCACGACACGCCGAATCAATCTGCCCCCTCTGCGGAAGCATCGGATGCCTCCGGCGGCCGATCACCGCTGACCTCCCGCGCGTCACGACACGCCGGCTTGAGGCCTTCACGATCGCCGGTCGCGGCCGGGCTGGTGCGGATGGGTTGGCCGTCGGGGTCGAGGAGCAGCAGGTGGCCGACGCCGCTTTCGGAATAGCGCAGGTCCAGCGAGAAGCCGGTCAGGCCGAGTTTGACCACGTTGTCGCCGTAGCGGAAACCCCAGCCGTCGCCGCCGCAGTCGGTGGCGGCGCTGGCGCGGACGGTGGGCTGGTAGTCGAGGATGGGCGGGTTGACGCGCACGTCGGCGTTTTCCGGTCGGCGCTCGCTCAGCAGGTAGCGCGTGGCTCCTTCGGCATCGACGAAGTAGTAATCCTGCCGGTTTCCAAAATCGAAGCGTGCCAGGCACAGCGACGGACACACCGTCGCGCCCTGTTCGGCCTCCAGCCGCCGCGACTCGGCCGGGTGCTTCAGGATTTCCAGCCCCGACGGCAGCGCCATCGCGGCGCCAGCAGTCAGGGCAAATCCGATGGTGAGAGCAATTGAGGAAGCAATTCGAAGCATGACAGCCCGCCAGAAGAAAACTCCGCGCAGTATGCCGCCTTTCGCCTGAATCGCCAGCGAGGGGAACCCGCTGTTGACCTTCAAACCCGTGGGAGCGCCGAGTAGCACAGGAAGTCGGCGGGGAAAGGCGCGCTTGTCTGAGGCCGTGGGCGAGGAGGAAAAGGCGAAGCACTGCTTCGCCCTGACGAGCGCCGAAGCCACGGATGGCGAAGGCCGGGCTTTGCTGCCGGAGCTGGATGCGTAGGCAACAAAGGCCGAGTTCGCGCCGGCCGCCGGATTCCGAGCAACGCAGGGAACGGCAGCGAAGCTGACGCGCGGACTTCGGGTGTCCTTCTCTTTGGTTACTTTCTCTTGGACAAGCAAGAGAAAGTAACTCGCTGGCCCGAAGGGACAGTGAAAGCTCTTGATCTCCGATACCAGAACGCAAGAGCTGGATCCCCGCCTACGCGGGGATGACAGGCACGGCGCGGCTGAACGTCCGTCTCCGCGGGCGGGACGCCGGGAAATATCCGGCAAACTGCAGTCTGCTAGACTGCCGCCACCACCCGG
>JAGRJX010000096.1 GCA_020442545.1 Lysobacterales bacterium | reverse complement strand
TCGAGCTGCCGCTGACCTATCGCGATGGCCTCGGCAAGGGCGAGCGTCGCGAGCGCGTGCAGAACGCGCTGGAGCGCGTCGGCATGGCGCATCGCCTCAAGCACTATCCGTCGCAGTTGTCCGGTGGCCAGCAGCAGCGTGTCGCCGTCGCCCGCGCGCTGGTTGGTGAGCCATCGATCCTGCTGGCCGACGAGCCCACCGGCAACCTCGACTCCAAGAACGGCGAGGCGGTGATGGCGCTGCTCGACGAGCTGCACCAGGCCGGCTCGACCATCTGCATGGTTACCCACGATCCGCGCTACGCCGACTTCGCCGACCGCAAGGTGTTCATGTTCGACGGCCGCGTGGTCGACGAGGACACGCTGCATCGTCTGCGTCAGGAAGAGGACGCGCGACTCGACGAGCAGATCGCGAAGGCACGTGATCGTGGCGGCCGTGATGCCGTGGGCGCTGCCTGATTCAGGAACGGAGATCGCCATGCTTGGACAATGGATCAATGATGCCCACTACAGTCTTCGCGCATTGCTGGCGCGGCCGGGATTCACGCTGATCGCGGTACTGACGCTGGCGCTGGGCATCGGCGCCAATACCGCCATCTTCTCGGTGATCAACGGCATGCTGCTGCAGCCGCTGCCGTTCCCCGACAGCGAGCGCCTGGTCGACGTGCACAACAGCTACCCGAAGATGGGCCTCGACTACGCGGCGAGCTCGGTGCCCGACTACCTGGACCGCCGCGAGCAGGCCGACGCGCTGGAAGACCTGGCGATGTACGACTGGACCAGCTACAGCCTGTCGGTGCCGGGCGAACGTGCCGAAGCGGTGCGCGCGCTGCGTGCGACGCCGTCGCTGTTTTCCACACTGGGCGTGAAGGCGGCGATGGGCCGCG
The DNA here is from genome assembly GCA_020442545.1 of Lysobacterales bacterium. GTDB lineage: Bacteria > Pseudomonadota > Gammaproteobacteria > Xanthomonadales > Xanthomonadaceae > JACKOX01. The sequence goes on along the minus strand of JAGRJX010000096.1, from coordinate 11,335 downwards.
CGCTGATCGAGGAAGACGGCGAGGTTGGGCGTGACCACGTCGTGGTGCTCAGCGATTCGCTGTGGCGTAATCGCTTCAATGCGGATCCGACCCTGGTCGGGCGTGACATCCGGCTCAACAGCGAGCCCTATCGCGTGGTGGGCGTGATGCCGCCCGGGTTTGCCTTTCCAAACCGCGATGCGAAGTTGTGGACCAGCTATGCCATCACGCCGGATGAAGCGAGCGACTTGCAGCGTGGTTCCGAGCATGTTGCCACCGTCGGTCGTCTGAAAGCCGGTGCCAGCATCGAACAGCTCGAGTCGCAGATGGCGGCGATCATCGCGCGCAATGCCGAGCGCTTTTCCGGTATGGACAACCCGGATGCGGTGGGCTTCGGTGAATATCTGAAGGGAGGCAATTTTCTGGGTCGTGCCGAGAATCTGCACGAGCAGAAGGTCGAGGAGCAGCGCCCACTACTGCTGATCCTTCAGGCCGCAGTCGGCCTGGTGCTGCTGATTGCGTGCGCCAACACCGCCAACCTGATGCTGAGTCGCGTGCTGTCGCGCAGCGGCGAGCTGTCAGTTCGTAGCGCACTCGGTGCCAGTCGTCGCCGTATTGCGAGTCAGCTTCTGGTCGAAGCGCTGTTGCTGGCGCTGGCCGGCGGCGTGCTGGGGGTGCTGTTCGCCTACGCGATGGTTGGCTCGCTGCCGCTATTCGGACTGGGTGACGAGCGCAGCCTGTTCAGCTTCAGCATCGATACGCGGGTGCTGCTGTTTGCGCTGGGCGTGTCGTTGCTGGCCGGACTGCTGGCCGCGCTGATGCCGATGCTGTCGCTTTGGCGCCTCGACATCCACGGCTCGATCAAGGAGGGCGGTCGCCTGGGTGGCGGAGGGCGCCGCACGGCCGCCGCACGCAGCAGTCTTGTCGTCGCGCAGCTGGCGTTGGCAACTACCCTGCTGATCGCTGCCGGGCTGCTGCTGAAGAGCTTCGTCCGCCTGCAGGATCAGGACCCGGGCTTTGTGTCGGAAGGCGTCATCACTGCGCGCATCCAGCTTGCCGCGAACCGCTTCCCCGACATGCCGGCACAGCAGCGCTATTTCGATGACGTGCTGCGCGAGGTCGCCGCCGTGCCGGGTGTGGAGGTGGCCGGCTTTACCTCGTCGCTACCGTTCTCCGGCAGCGATTCCAGCGGCAGCTACGATGTTGAAGGCATCGAGATCGCAGAGAACACGGCCGGTCCGCACGGCAAGCAGCGGCTGGTCAGCGCCGGCTTCTTTGATGCGATGGGGATTCCGCTCAAGCTCGGTCGCGTTTTTACCCCCACCGACTCTGCGGACGCGCCGCCGGTCGTCATCGTCGATCAGTATCTGGCCGACAAGTTCTGGCCGGGCGAAAACCCGATTGGCAAGCGGCTGCGACGCGAGGACGACCAGCCGTGGGCCGAGGTCGTCGGCGTGGTCGGCACGGTGAAGCACTTCCGACTCAGTGAAACGGTCGAAAAAGAGACGCTGTATTGGCCATTGAGCCAGGTATCGCGGGCCAATGGCATGCTGGTGGTTCGCAGTCATGGCGATCCACGCACGCTGATCCCGGTATTGCGCGACGCTATCCTCAAGGTTGATCCGGAGCAGCCAGTGGCCGGGATGCGCCTGATGACCGAGCGGGTCGCGGAATCCCTGGACAGCCAGCGTGCACCAATGCTGCTGGTGGGCCTTTTCGCCATCGTCGCCATTGTCCTGGCCAGCATCGGCATTTACGGCGTGCTCGCCTATTCGGTGAACCAGCGTCGCGGCGAACTCGGCGTGCGCGTGGCTATCGGCGCCGGACGCGGCGACATTCTGCGACTGGTGCTGCGACAAGCCGCATTGCTTGTCGTGACTGGCCTGGCCGTCGGCCTTCTGGTCGCGGTATTTGCAGGGCAGGGCATGGGCGCCGTGCTGTTCGGCGTGTCGCGCTTTGATCCCACGGTGTTCATCGGCGTGGTGTTGCTGCTGGCGGTGGTTGCTCTGGTCGCCTGCCTGCTGCCGGCGCGTCGCGCGGTTGCCACCGACCCGATGCAGGCCCTGCGCTACGAGTAGGCCACCGGCCTGCCACCGACCTACTGACTGGAAGCCAACATGAGCGGACTGCGATCCATCGTTCAAGAGCTGCGCAACGCCATGCGCTCGCTGGCCAAGTCGCCAGGCTTCCTCGCATCCAGCGTGCTGATGCTGGCCTTCGGACTGGCATTGTCGACCTTCGTGATGGGTGCGGTGAACGCCTTCCTGTTTACCGAGATGCCGTTCCAGCAACCGGATCGACTGGTCTATCTCGGTTACACCAATCCCCAGGAAGCCGATGACGACGATCCGATGCCGGCGCGTCACTACCTGGCCCTGCGCGAGGGTGAACTGCCGTTCGAGTCGATCGCGGCCTATTCCAACGGCACGGTCAACCTCAGCAGCAGCGGCGATTCACTGCGACCCGCGCGCTACGACGGCGAATTCGTTGGCGGCGAACTGTTCGCTACGCTGGGCGTGCAGCCGGTGCTCGGCCGTGGCATCCAGCCCGCCGACGACCAGCCGGGTGCGCCACTGGTGATCGTGATTGGACACGATGTCTGGCTGAACCGTTTCCTTGGCGACGGCTCGGTGATCGGACGCGAGATCCGCGTCAATTCGGAGCCGGCAACCATCGTCGGCGTGATGCCGGAGGGTTTCGGTTTCCCCTATCGGCAGCAGGTCTGGATGCCTATGCGGCTGGACCCGAATGCGGATCGCGGCAGCATCGATTACGAGGTCAACATGGTGGCCCGGCTGCGCGATGACATGTCCATCGGGCAGGCGCGTGAGGCGCTGTCCGCAGCGGTGACGCGGATGCTGAAGCGGTTTCCTGGCTACGACCAGACGGCACGGCCGTGGGTCGAGGATTTCCGCGAATCCTTCATCAGCCGCACCACCAAGACCATGCTGCTGGCGCTGTCGATTGGCGCGGTGCTGGTACTGCTGATCGCGGCGATCAATGTCGCCAACCTGATGATTGCGCGTGGTGTGCGGCGCCAGCGTGAAATGGCGGTGCGCTCGGCGATTGGTGCCGGGCGGCAGCGCATCATGCTGGCGGTGCTTTGCGAGAGCCTGATCATCGCCGGTCTGGCCGCCGCGATTGGCGCCGGCCTGTCCGAAATCATGGTGATGCAGATGGTCCAGCTCATGACCGAAGGCGAAGACCTGCCGGCTTACTGGATACGCATCGAACCCAACATGGTGGTGTTCGGCTGGCTTGCTGTTCTGGGTCTGGTCACCGCGCTGCTCGCCGGCTGGTTCCCGGCGCGGCGCGCCGCACGGATGGACCTGACCGTTGGCCTGAAGGACGGCAGTGGCGCTTCCGGCGTGCGCATGAACCGCCTGAGCCGCGTGATGGTGGCCGCGGAGGTCGCCATGTCCTTCGTACTGCTGTTCTCTTTCGGCCTGATGACACGCAGCGTGCTGAACATCGGTTCGCTGGATCCGGGCGCGGATATCAGCAACACCTTGACCGGTCGCGTCGGCCTGTTCGAGGAGAAGTACCCGACGCCGGCGTCACGCCTTGATTTCGTCGAGCGGCTGCAGGCGCGTCTGGCGGGGATTCCGGGCGTTGATGGCGCGACGGTGTCAACGGTGCTGCCAGTGGCCTATCCGGCCTGGTCGGATGTCGAAGCCACGGACAAGCCGCCGGTCGACAACGGCCGTCCGCCGCGCAGCCAGGATTCCGTGGTCAGCAACGGCTACTTCGACCTGTTCGATATCCCGCTGCTGGAAGGCCGCGTGCTGGGCCCGGAGGACGGCAGCAACGCGGTCCCGGCCGTGGTGGTGAATCGCCTGTTCGTCGAGCGCATCCTCGATGGCGCTCCGGCGCTGGGTCGGCAGCTGCGGATCGGCGCCGGCGATGACCAGCGCATGGCCACGATCGTGGGTGTGGTCGGCAATGTCGTGCATGACGCCAACGATTTCGACGAAGGCTACCAGCCGGTCATGTACTCGCCGGCAAGCCAGGTCGACCGCAGCTTCTTCAGCTTTGCCGTCAAGGTTGGCGGCGATCCGATGGACTACGCGGCGGCCGTGCGTGGCGCCGTGCAGGACGTGGATGCCGACATGCCGGTCTACTGGCTGCGAACGCTGGAGCAGTGGTTGGCCATCGGCACTTTCAGTCATCGTTTCGCGGCCGGCCTGTTCGGCATCTTCGCCCTGTTCGCGGTGATGCTGGCCGGTGCCGGCATCTACGCCGTGCTCGCCTACAGCGTGAGCCAGCGAACCCGCGAGATCGGCGTGCGCCGGGCACTAGGCGCCGGCCACCAGGGCATCTTCGGCATGATGGCGCGGCAGAACGGCATACAGCTGCTCGTCGGTCTGCTACTGGGCGCCGTTCTTGCCGCCGGATTTGCCCGCATCCTCTCGCACATCCTGATCGGCATCAGCAGCTTCGATCCGGTGACCTACCTCGTAGTCATTCTGCTGCTTGCCGCCATTGTTGCGCTGGCCTCTGCCGTTCCCGCCCTGCATGCCCTGCGGATCAGCCCGCAGGAAGCATTGCGCCATGAATAACCTGGAATTCTCCCCATGATGATGGACGACCTTCGCACGGCCCTGCGCCGCCTGCTTCGCCGGCCCGGCTTCCTGATCCTCGGCAGCACCGCGCTGGGCGTTGGCCTGGCGGCGACGCTGCTGGTGTTCGCCATGGTCAACCTGCTGTTGCTGAAAACGCCGCAGGGCCTCAATCCCAGTGCGCCCTTGGTGGAACTGGGGCGCTCCAACGACGGCAACGGCAGTTTTGACACGTTTTCCTGGCCGGACTTCCGCAGCCTGGGCGAGCAGACACGCACGCTGGATCGCGTCTACGCCACGCGCCTCTCGCCGCAGTACTTCAACGATGGTGACGAGGCATACAAGGTGCTGACGCGCGTCGTTTCCGGCGATTACTTCGATGCCATGGGCGTGGTGCCGACGATGGGCCGTCTGTTCGGCCCGGAGACCGACGAGGACGCGCCGGGAAGCGCCACCTTCGTCGTGGCGAGCCATGCGGCTTTCGAGCGTTACTTCGGTGGCCGCGAAAATGCCATCGGCCGCTCGCTGCGGCTCAACGGGCAGACAGTGACGCTGGTCGGCGTGCTGCCGGAAAGTTTCCACGGCCACGAAGCGGCGATCAATCCGGACTTCTACGTGCCGATGAACATGATGCAGGCGCTGCGCGAAGTCGGCAGCGGTTTCTGGACCAGTCGCGGCAGCAGCGCGATCATGCTCGGCGGTCGTATGGCAGCGGGTGCGGATCTGCCCACAGTGAAATCCGAGCTGAGGACCATCGCCGCCAACCTCGCCAGTGAATACCCGGAGAGCAACGAGAACAAGAGCTTCGAGGCCGCGCCGCTGCGCTCGGTGCCGCACGAGGCGCAGGGTGTGCTGATGATCTTGAGCGGCGGTCTGTTTGCCTTGTGCGTCGCCACCCTGCTGCTGGCCGCCAGCAATCTGGCCGGCGTGATGCTGGCACAGGGCGAGGCGCGACGCGGCGAGCTGGCGATGCGCGGCGTGCTCGGTGCCAGTCGCTGGCGCATCGGCTGGCAGCTGTTCGCCGAGGCGCTGATCGTCGCCGCGTTCGCCGGTTCGCTGGCGCTGCTGTTCACCTGGCTGGGCCGCGACTTGCTCAACACGCTGCCGCTGCCGCTGGATTTCCCCATCGACCTGCGCCTGCCGATTGATCTTCGTCTGGTCGCGGTCTGCTTCGGCGTTACCGGTTTCGTCGCGCTGGCCTGCGGCCTGCTGCCGGCCTGGCGTAATTCCAGCCAGGCGCCGGGCGCGGGCGGGATGCTGGTCGGCGCCGGCAATCTTGGTGGTGGACGCCAGCGACTGCGTCACGCGCTGCTGGGCTTCCAGGCCTTCCTGACCGTGCTGTTGCTGTTCTGCGCGGCTTTGCTGGTGCGTGGCCTGCAGCAGGCCAATGGCATCGAGACCGGTTTCAACGGCGAGCGTGTCAGTGTGGCCGAAATCGATCTCAACCCGATGGGCTTTGATCCGGCTGAAGCCAGTCGCGAAATGATCGAATTGCGTGATCGCATCGCTGCCGTGCCCGGCGTCGAGCAGGCCAGCTACGCCACGGTCACGCCGCTTACGCTGAGTCGCCTGGGTTTCGGCAGCTTCAGACCTTCTGGAACCGACACCGAGTTCTCGCGACTGGACGTGAACACGGTGGGCGAGGGCTTTTTCGACAGCTTTGATATCCCGGTCCGTGGTCGCGGCATTCTTGACAGCGATACCGCCGACAGCGAGAAGGTCGCGGTCCTCAACGAAACCGCGGCCGCAGCCTTCGGTGTTTCCAGGGATGAATTGATTGGCCGTACGTTCGAGCTGGGACGCGACGAACCGGTCACCGTTCGCGTGGTCGGCGTGGTGCCGGATGGTCGCTACGCCAGCCTCGGTGATCGCAACACGCCGTTCGGCTTTTTCCCGACCAGCCAGTGGCCGCGGACCACGTTTTCCTTGTTCGTGCGTTCGTCGATGACGCTGCCGCTGCTGCAGCAACAGTTGAAGCAGGCGATGACCGCGCAGATGCCGGACGTGCCGGTGCCGACCCTGCGCCGCTTCGAAGACGTCACCGCGATCTCGGTGCTGCCGCAGCGGATCATGGCCTTCGCGACAAGTTCGCTTGGCGTGCTGGCGCTGGTTTTGGCTGCTACCGGCCTTTACGGCACGCTGGCCTACCAGGTGCAGCGACGCTACCGCGAGTTCGGCTTGCGCAAGGCGCTGGGCGCCGGTGCGCGACGGATCGTTGCCAGCCTGTTGCGACGCACTGGCGTCTGGCTGCTTGCCGGCGTTTTGGCCGGACTCGTGGTCGGTGTGCTGATCGCGCGCGTCGCCGGGGACATGCTGTTTGGCGTCAGTGGATTCGACCCGCTGGTGTGGGGCGGTGTGTTGCTGGTCTTTGCGCTGATCTGCGGCGTGGCCATGCTGCTGCCGCTTCGCTCGGTGCTGCGACTGTCGCCCATGGAGGCGCTCCGCTACGAGTGATGCCAACGCCGATCTCCGTTCGCCGCGATCATGACGGGCACCCCTCCGTCTTCGTCTCTGGCACTCGGCCCGCACGACGAGTGTGCGGTGGACGGGGCTGGATACTTGTTCAGCGTTGCCTTAACGTGCAGTCATTGGGCTTCGGAGTGGGTCGATGATTCGGGTGGTGCTGATCGAGGATCACGGGCTGGTACGGACCGGTTACCGGATGATGCTGGAAAAGGCGGTGGACATCGAGGTGACCGGCGAGGCCGATGATGGTGAAGCCGGCCTGCAGCTGATCCGCCAGCAGAAGCCCGACGTGGTGGTTTGCGACCTGCACCTGCCGGGACTCAGTGGCCTCGACGTCACCGAGCGCGTGATCAAGGCGCAATACGGCTGCGAGGTGGTGATCGTCAGCATGCAGACTGACGGCCCGATGCCGCGTCGCCTGCTCGATGCCGGTGCCAAGGGCTACATCAGCAAGGCCTGCCCCGGTGAGGAGCTGCTCAGCGCCATCCGGGACGTGTCGCGCGGCAAGCGCTACCTCGGCGCGGACATCGCCCGCAATCTCGCCATGGCGGCAGTCAACGGCGACAGCTCGCCGTTCGACCAGCTGACGCCACGCGAACTGGCCGTCGCCCGCCTGCTGGTGCGCGGCGCAAGGGGGAAGGACATCGCCGAACAGCTCTCGCTCAGCGCCAAGACGGTCTCCACGCACAAGACCCGCCTTTACGAAAAGCTCGAGATCAACGACCTCGCCTCACTGACGCGGCTGGCATCTCGCTACGGCTTGCTGGAGCCGGAGAGTTGATCGGATCGGCCAGAACACACGCTGTTCATTGACCACAAGCCCCGGGGCTCGTGCAGGTACCCGTACAAGTTCGGGATGTCCGATGGACACCATTACCTACAGCGCCGCTCGCGCCAGACTGGCCGACGCCACGGACAGGTTCCGCGAGGACCACGAGCCCGTCATCATCACCCGCACGCTGCACGCCGCATGCCGGCAAGGGTAAGCCGAAACCGTTGAGGCACGCGCTTTCCGGCCACTGGTCAAGAAGGATCAACGACGAGCAGCGGATCGTCTATCGGGTTGCCGGCCGACGTTTGTCGGGTGGATTGGGCTCGCGGGATCTAAGCCGAGAACATGCGTGGAGTAGTAGTCGAGATACGCCTGTAGCTCAGAGTATTCGCGTTCCTTTTCCTTGGACATTCTCTGCGGCATGTACCAGCACCTCGCTAGGTGTATCGGCACTGTCGAGCATATCCAGCGTCGTAGGATGCGGTGCCAACCGCATCGATCGCGTCACTCGACTGATGCGGTTGGCACCGCATCCTACGCACTACGCACTCCCTGTCTCCCTTGGCCAAGGCCGCACGAGCAGGTTGGCCATTGCGGAACTCACGGGCGGGGAGAACTCAGATTCACTTCTGAAGCAGTTCCTTCAGGACGACGGCCTGGTTGTGCTGTTCATCACGGGCTGCATAGACGAGCGTCAGTTTGCCCTTCTTCGCAAGCGTTCGGAGTTCGGCGAGCGCCTCGTTGTCCTTGAGTTCGGCCCGATAGCGTCGCCGAAACTCGGTCCACCTTTCCGGGTCGTGACCGAACCATTTTCGCAGCTCGGTGGACGGCGCAACTTCCTTGAGCCAGTCATCAATCCGCGCCGTGGACTTCGATACGCCGCGCGGCCAGATCCGATCGACCAGAATCCGTCGGCCGTCGCCATCGGACGGCTGCTCGTAGACGCGCTTGATGGCGATCGGCATCGGGCATCTCCCGGCGACATGGATTTCCTGGCATCGTGCGAACCCGCGACACGGCCGGTGCCGCCGGGTGCTTGGCCTGCGGCAGGTTCCAGGAAGAACCTTGAGCACCATGCTCGCGCCGCATGGCTGGGGCGTCAAGTTTGCGTGGCTCCGGACGGACGTTGCAACGGCCACATCGATGCCGGCACCGGCGCTCGGGACAGCGCGCCGCGATGCGCTCGAAGAAAAGGCGCCGCTGCTGGCGACGCCTTTTCGTATCCTCTGCGGTCAGCGGCGGTCAGTCGGCTTTGCCGTCCTTGCGCTGGCGTTCGCCGTCACCGTCGGCAGGGTCCTTTGGCGCAGGTCTGCGCGGCGCAGGTTCGGGGCTGTCGCCAAACAGGGGTGCGGTGGTGCCAACGGGAACCGACGATGCTGCCGGCTTCGTGGCCTCGGCACTGGTCGTCGGCTTCGGGTCGACCTTCGGCGCAGCGCTGCTGCCGCTGACGGTCGGCTTGATGGCTGGTGTCGACGCGACTGCATGTTCCCACGGTTTGCGAGCAGGAATGGCTGCCGGCCTGGCTTCCGTTGCTTCCGGAGTGGTCGGCCTGGTCTCTGCTACAGGCGTAGCGGGTGCGACAGGCCTGGACTCGGCGACGGGCGACCGTGCGGGAAGAGGCTTGCTTTCCGTCGTCGACCTGGGAGCGGCAGGCTCGGATGGTATTGGCTTGCCCGGCACCGATGTCTCTGGCGTGGACGGGGTTGCGGCTGTTGTCGTCGGCGCGCTGGTTGCCGGGCGATCCGGCGACGGTCGCCGGGATGCCGGCTCTGATTCGTCGGCTGGCCTGCGGGCTTCACCGGCCGGCGGTTTGGCAACGACCTTCCGTGCATCCGCGGTATTGGTCGCGGCAGTGGCTGGCGTGCTTTGCGCCGAAGGCGACGCCAGCTTGTCGGCGGCAGCGCTTTCCGGCTTGCCTTCGCTCAGCCGCGCGGGAACCGGGCGGCTCACGCTCGGCGCGAGCTTGCCCGGCTCAGCAGCGGCCGGCTTGCCGTCGGCGATGGGTACGTCGGTGGCATTCGGGGTTGAAGGTGCCGGAGCCTTGGTTGTCGACGGGTTTGCTTCGCCCGTCGGCTTGCTGTCGCGCTGTGCCGGCGATTGGGCTATCGGTGTCTTGTTTGGTGCTTCCGGCGTGGGCTTGCCTGTCGCGCTTGATCCGGCGTTGGGTGTCGAAACCGGCGCAACGGGCGGCAGCGGCGTTACCGGCTTGGGTGCATCGCCGCCGGCATCGGTCCTGGTGGGCTTGTCCTTGGTGGCTTGCGGCTTCGCAGCAGACCTTTCGCCATCAGCGCGCTTGTCGTCGTTCGGTGTCTGCTCCTGACGAGCATTGCCCTGACCGCCTTCGCCCTTGATCGGCTCCTCGTCGTCGAAGTCCAGTGCCTTGCTGTCGGCAGCGACGCCACCCTCGCGATCACGCCCGCGACGGCGACGGCCACCACGGCGACCACGCCGGCGTTTGCTGCCGGACTTCTTCTCTCCGCCATCGGGCGAGCTTCCCTGCGTCGGCTGGCCTTCGGTCTTGGCCTGCTGGTTGGCGCTGGCGTCGGCGGCCTTGGCTTCTTCGGACGGGGCAGCGGTTGACGGACGGTCGTCACGCGGCTTGTCACCGCGTCTTTCGTTGCCACGACGGCCGTCATTGCTGCCGTCATTGCCCTTGGCGCTGTCGTTTCTGGCCGTCTGGCTCTTGCGGCTCTCATTGCGGGCCGCGTCCTTCTGCGACTTGTCATCACGCTTCTGATCGCGCTTGTCGTCAAGGCGATCATTCTTGCCGCCGCGGTCCTTCGCCGCGTTGTCGACACCACCGCCATGACCCTTGCGGTTGTTGTTCGAGCCGGACTCGTCGCCGCCGCCCTTGCCGCGGCTTCGACGTTCATTGCGGTTTTCGCGCCCGCGGCGTTTGTTGCCGCCATGACCGGAGCCGCGTTCCTGATCACGTCCGCCACGGCGCGAGCGCTTGCCGCTGCCGGCATCGGACTTCGCTGACTTGCCGCGGACATTGTCGGATGCGTCTTCGCTGCCGCTCCCGAACAGGCTTGCCCAGAGGCGCGTGAAGAAGCCGGGCCTGGCCACCGGCGCCGCCACGACCTCGGTCTCTGTCGTGACCGGGCGCGGATTGACCGGTTTGATCGCGGTCACTGCGGCCTTCGGTGCGACGTTGAGGTTGTTCTTGCTGAGCGCGACGGTGTCGATCTTCTTCTGCGACTTGCGGCGGTAGCTCGGCTTGCCGTTCTCTTCGACCAGGTCCGCCTCCTTCAGGCGCAGCACGTTGAAGTGTGGCGTTTCGATCCCGTCGTCGCCGACGATCACGATCGGCGCATCGTGGCGACGCTCCATGTCAAACAGCGCGCGGCGCTTTTCGTTGTGCAGGTAGTTGGCGATATCGGCCGGGGCCTGCACCAGCACCTGGGCGGTGTTGTCCTTCATCGCCTCTTCCTCGGCGAGGCGCAGGATCGACAGCGCCAGCGATTCGATGCTGCGGATGCGGCCGTGGCCTTCGCAGCGCGGGCAGACGTCCTGGCTGGATTCGCCAAGGCTCGGGCGCAGGCGCTGACGCGACATT
>JAGRJX010000012.1 GCA_020442545.1 Lysobacterales bacterium | reverse complement strand
AGGTGCTGGTGATGCACGACATGCTCGGCGTCGCCCTGGGCCGACGCCCGCGCTTCGTCAAGGATTTTCTCGGCGAGGGTGGCTCGATCCGCGGCGCCATTCGCGCCTACATCGACGCCGTGCGCGACGGCAGCTTCCCCGACGCCGAGCACAGCTACCAATCATGAGGACAGTCGAGACCGTTGCCGAGCTGCGCGCCGTCGTAGCCGCTTGGCGCCGGGATGGTCAACGGATCGGTTTCGTGCCGACGATGGGCAACCTGCACGCTGGGCATTTCTCGCTGGTCCGCCAGGCGCGCGAGTCCGCCGATCGCGTGGTTGCCAGCATCTTCGTGAACCCCAGCCAGTTCGGGCCCAACGAGGACTTTGATCGCTATCCGCGAACGCCCGAATCCGATGCGGAAGGCCTGATCGTGGCGGGTTGCGATCTGCTGTTCCTGCCTACCGTGGACGAGATGTACCCGCTCGGCGTCGAGCATCGCGTGCACATGGACGTGCCGTCGCTGACCGGCATTCTCTGTGGTGCCAGCCGTCCCGGGCATTTCGACGGCGTCTGCTCGGTGGTGTCGCGGCTGTTCAACCAGGTGCAGCCGGACGCGGCCGTGTTCGGGCAGAAGGACTACCAGCAGTTGGCGATCCTCAGGCACATGGCGCGTGATCTGGCGTTTCCCATCGACATCCAGGGCGCGCCAACGCAGCGTGAGGCTGACGGTCTGGCCATGAGTTCGCGCAACCAGTACCTGACGCCGGAACAGCGCGCGCTCGCGCCGCTGATCCAGCAGACCTTGCACTGGCTGGCCGGGCAGGTGGCGGCGGGCAAGGTCATTGCCGGATCGGTACAGGCCGCCCGCCAGCGATTGACCGATGCAGGCTTCGACGTGGACTACGTCGAAGTCCGCCGAGCCGATCTGGCAGCAGCCACCGACAACGCAATGGAGGAGCGTGTTGCGCTTGCCGCAGCAAAGCTGGGTTGCACCCGGCTGATCGACAACCTACTGTTCGTGCCCGCCCTGTGACCGATATCACGCGGCGCTGTCGACAGTAGTAGCTTTTCCCCAACGACTGTTGTATGCTTGCAACCGCAGTCGGGTTCTGCGACAGGTTTTGGCGCTGTCCCGACCGCTAGCAGGGCGCATTGTTCTAGGTAATCGTCACTCCGATTAGCCCCTCGCACCGCTGGTGCGAGGGTTTTTTTTGGCCAAGATTTCGCGAAAAATCTTGCAAGACATTGATTTAAGAGAATTATCGTGTTTCGGCAGCCGCGCTGGCGCATCCACGCAAGTTCGGCTTGATACAATGTCGTCGCGTCCGCTCGGGCGCTGTTGTTTTTGTGCAACAACCTGAATTGCCGCCGACAACCCGGGATTGCCGACATGCTGCTGAACGTCCTCAAGGCCAAGATCCACCGCGCCACCGTCACCCACGCCGAGCTGCACTACGAGGGCAGCTGCGCCATTGACGGCCGCCTGCTGGATATCTCGGGAATTCGCGAGTACGAGCAGGTGCATGTGTTCAACATCAACAATGGCCAGCGCTTCGTCACCTACGCGATCCGTGCCGAAGAAGGCAGCGGAATCATCTCGGTGAACGGTGCCGCAGCGCATCGCGCCGGGGTTGGCGATCTGGTCATCATCTGTGCCTATGGGCAGCTCGACGAGGCGAAAATGGCGACCTTCAAGCCGACCCTGGTCTATGTGGACGGCGACAACAAGCTGACCCACAGCAACGACTCGATCCCCGCGCAGGCAGCCTGAGGTCTGGCCATGCTGAGCCCCGAGCGGCTGCAGCGGCTTCAACGGCATGCCGAACGGCTTCGGCAGCGTCCGCTGCGTGCACTTTGCGCTGATTCCGTGCGAGCCAGGGATTGGTCGCTGAGCGTCGGTCCGCTGTATTTCAACTACGCGCGCCAGGATCTCGATGACGCGGCGATGGCCGAACTGATCGAGTTGGCCGTAATCAGCGATGTGAAAGCCGCGCTGCGGCGGCAGTTCGACGGCGAAATCGTCAACGTCAGCGAAGATCGCGCCGTGCTCCACACCGCCCTGCGCTCGGACGTGGGCGAGGGTGACGTCGCCCGAGCGGCGCGCACGCAGGCGCTGGCCGCGCTGGCGCGCATGCGCGAGCTGGCGCGTGAGGTGGTCGATAGCGACATCACCGATATCGTCCATGTCGGTATCGGTGGCTCCGACCTGGGGCCGCGCCTGCTGGTGAACGCATTGCGACGGCCGGATGCGCGTTTCCGTGTGCATTTCATCGCCAATGTCGACGCCCACGAGGCCCAGCGCGTGCTGGCCGGGCTCGATCCCGCGCATACCGCCGGTGTGCTGGTATCCAAGAGCTTCGGTACGCGCGAGACGCTGCTCAACGGCGCGCTGTTGCGCGACTGGCTGGGCGCTACCGAGCGGCTGTTCGCGGTGAGCGCCAATCTTGATCGCGTGGCTGATTTCGGCATCCCGGCGGATCGCGTGCTGCCGATCCGGGACTGGGTCGGCGGCCGTTTTTCGCTGTGGTCGGCCGTGGGCTTTTCCGCGCTGCTGGCGTTGGGTGGAGATGTCTTCGACGAACTGCTGAACGGTGCGGCGCTGATGGATCGGCATGTCGCCGATGCCGAACCTGCGGCCAACATGGCCGTGCTGCACGCCCTGCTTGCGCTGTGGAACCGCAACGCGCGCGGCACGACGTCCGAAGCGGTGATTGCCTACGACCAGCGACTGGCACAAGTTCCTGCATATCTGCAGCAGTTGCGCATGGAAAGCCTCGGGAAATCGGTCGACCGGGATGGCGTGCCGCTGCCGTACGCTACTGCGCCGGTGACCTGGGGCGGCGCTGGCTCCAGCACCCAGCACAGCTTTTTCCAGGCCCTGCACCAGGGCAGCGAACGTCTGCCGCTGGAATTCATCGGCGTGTGCCGTCCCGACCACGATCATCTCGAGCAGCACGCCGTGCTGCTGGCCAATCTGCTGGCCCAGGCCGAAGCGCTGGCCAATGGTCAATCCAGTGACGACCCACAGCGTCACTATCCCGGCGGCACGCCGTCATCGATGCTGCTGCTGGACAGCCTGACGCCCGAAGCGCTGGGTACATTGCTGGCCCTGTACGAGCACTCCACCGCTGTTCTCGGCCACCTATGGGGCGTGAATGCCTTTGATCAGTGGGGTGTGGAACGGGGGAAAGTTGTAGCATCGCGGCTTGAGCCCGCCGTCCGCGGCGATGCAGCAGATGACATCGATGACCCGGTGACGCGGGCGCTGCTGCAGTCGTTTCGGCGCGATTGAAGCGAATGCGCCATGGATGCATGGTCGGGTTTCGCGATCAACTGCCTTGAGCGTCGCCACCAAGCAATCCCATGGCCTTCCGCAGATCCGGATTGCTTTCGATGTGATTTGTTTCGCAAATGGCGACGATTCGTCGAAGTTGCCGTTCCGATTCGCGAGTCTGGCCGGCGTCGCGCAGCAGCTTCGCGTAGCGCAGGCGCAATGCCAGATGCGGCAAGGCCGATCTCGGCAGTTCATCCTTTGGCGCCAACAGCCTGCGGTAGGCTTCATCGGCTTCCGCATACCTGCCGGCCGCCCAGTTGGCTCTGGCATGGGCCTCGTCCAGGGCTGCACCACACTCGGAAGGTTCGGCGAGACGGGCATTCGCGTCATCATCACGATTCAAGTCAAACAGCAGGCGCGCGCTGGTGTCTTGTGCCCAGCATGCAAGGAAGAAGCTGCGATGACCTTCTCTTGCGAACCAGCGCCAGACATCATCAATCGTGTCAAAAGCCGCCTGAAGGTCGCCCTTGCGCTCCCAGAGTGCAGCCTGATGCACGCGAATACTCTCGACGAGCATCTCGGCCCCCTTGCCACGTGACCTGGCGATGCTCAGCGCCTCGTCGAGCAGTGTCGTTGCCTCGTCCAGCCGATCCAGCTGGCTGGCGAGCCTGGCTCGCTCAACACGCAGCGCAGCCTGGTCGGAGTGGTCTTGCGGATAGATGCTCATCAGTTTGGCGGCACTTGATTGCATCAACTCGTCCGCCTGCTTCCAGTCGCCGTGACGCCCCATGGCCTTCGCCAGATTGAAGCCGATGAGGTTTGTCTGGATATGGTCGGCTCCCAATGTCTCCAGTGACCGCTGCAGGGCCTCACGGCCTACCGCAACCGCCTCGTCAAGACGACCCTGGGTTTCATAGAAAACGGCCAGGTCCGAACGCAGTTGCGATGCCTCGGGGTGTTCGGGAGCGTTCTTGTCCAGCAGATCGATGGCTTCGCGAAATGCGCGTTCGGACTGCGTGCCTTCGCTCTTCGCCCAGTGGCGTTTGGCCAGTACGCCCAAGCCTATCGCCAACTCAGGACTGTCGGGGCGCTTGCGGCGCAGCCAGTCGAGAGAATCCTTCAGGAGGGGATCTATCCGTGACGGGTCGGGTGTGCGCAATAACAGGTGCGCCAGTGCCACCCGGGTGATGGCGGCGGTTTCCTGGTCGTCGGCTGAGTTGGCTGCATCCAGGGCGCGATCATAGGTGGCTTGCGCGTCATCGATGCGATCCAACTGGTCTTGTGCGGTACCGATGGTGTAGAGCAGGTGTGCGGCCAGCGCCGGGCGGTGTTCGGCCAGGGCGCTGGCTTCCTGTACGCCATCGTTCAGCAGTTCGGCAACCGGGCGTTCGGCAGCCTGCTGCGTGGTCAGCGACGCCTGACCCAGCAGGTTGGTCAAAAAATGTTCAACGGCTTCCGCGCGCGCCAGGGAGCGCTGGCGTTGTGCGGATTCGTGCATCACGCCGGCGACGCCAACGAGGATTGCTGCCACGGCGAGCGCCGCCAATGAGCAGGCCAGCCAGTTGCGGCGCAGGAAACGCAATAGCCGGTGCATGCGATGAGCGCGACGTAGCGAGATCGGACGTTGTTGCAACGTTGCGCGGAGGTCTTCGATCAGTGCCGAAACCCGTTCGTAGCGCTGCTCGGGCTGAACGGCGAGCGCGTGCAGGACGATGGCGTCGATATCCCCGCGTAGCTGCCGTGCCAGGGCGCGGCTGGAAGTCCCGCGCTGACGGCAGGCCTCATCGCTTAACGCCTGCGAGGGTGCCGGGATATCATCGCCATCATGGCGCGCCAATGCAGACGGCGGGCGTTGGCCGGTCAGCAGTTCATACAGCACGACGCCCAGCGAATAAATGTCCATCGCCACCGTCGGTACCTCGCCGCGCAGCTGTTCGGGCGCGGCGTACTCTGGCGTCAGCAGGCGCCAATCGGCGCGGGTACGTTGTTCGCCGTCGTCGTCGGCGTCGAGCAGGCGCGAGATACCGAAGTCGAGCAGGCGCGGCTCACCGCCTTCATCCACCAGAATGTTGCCGGGCTTGAGGTCACGGTGGACCGTCAGTTGGCGATGAGCGGCATCCACGGCTTCGCAGACACGGATAAATTGCCGCAGGCGCTCATTCAACGGCAGACAGCGGGCGTTGCACCAGTGCAACAGGCTGTCACCCTCGATGAACTCCGTGGCCAGCCAGGGAACCCCGTCATCGTCCACGCCCGCGGCGATCAGGCGGGCGATGCCGGGATGTTCCAGCCGCGCCACGATGCGTTGTTCGGCCAGAAATCGCTCGCGCAGCGGCGTGGTGACCCGGTCCGGACGAAGCTGTTTCAGTGCGGCCCGTTGCCGCGCCCCGCCTTGATCGCGTTCGGCCAAATACACCCAGGCCATGCCGCCTTCGCCGATCAGGCGCAGCAGTTCAAAGCCGCCAACCTGCTGACCCAGCGATGCTTCCGGGTTTGTTGCTGATGACGGGTTTGGTGTTGTGTCGGCGAGTTGTTCCAGGCCATCGTCGCGTGCGTCAATCACTTCCAGCGCGGCGCGCGCCTCATCGCGCAGCCGGACGGGTAGCGCGGCCAGCAGTTCGTCGCGCTGCGCGGGATCGGCATCTAGGAGCTGCTCCAGCGCTTCCCCCAGGCGACGCCAAAAGCCCTCATCGGGTGTCGTCGTGGACATGCGCGGTCAGCGTAGGGGGTTCAAGCATTCGCGCTAGCAGGCCGCGGGCCAGATCCCAGTCTCGGCAAACGGTGCGGACGCTGGTGCCGAGCAATTCGGCGGTTTGTTCGACATCCAGCGCGGCAAGGCAGCGCATTTCCAGCACGCGAGAGGCCCTTGGGTGTGCGTGCGCCAGTTTCTCCAGGGCTTGATCCACAACGGCCAGTGAGTCGGCAGCATCATCCTGGCCCGGCTCGTCGAGCATCGGCTCTACCTGGCCATTGCGGCGCTGGCTGTTGCGTCGGCGGGCGTGGTCAACCAGTAAATGCGCCATTGCCGTGCGCGCGTAGCGCAGAAACTGGTCGCGACTCTCGAAGTCCAGGCGGCTGCCGCGATACAGCCGCAGGTAAAGCTCGTGTACCAGCGCGGTCGGGCTTAAGGTATGGGCGGCCCGCTCGCGATGCATCAAGCGCCTGGCCAGCGTATGCAGCTCGTGATACGTGTGCTCGAAGACCTGGTTTCGCGCAGCGTCATCACCGGCGGCGGCCTGGTTCAACAGTGAGGTAATGGGTACAGAGGCTTGCAATGGGCGTCCAAAATCCGTGCTGTTGACTTGCCGATGAATGATATCAGGCGGTGAAATACGCTCACGGCAAACATCGCACCACCGATCGGTCGAACCGACCGCTCGGCAGGCGGATGGAGGGTTCATCCGTGCGGCATCGCCAACCGCCTGGTAGCGAGTAACTGGTTGCCCTGACCGGGTGCCTTGTCCTCGCGCCCTGAATGCCAGGCGGCGAACCGCAGTGGAGCCAGCCCGCTTTGCACCGCCACGGTTTTTGCGGAGGATGGTTCGCGGCGTTGCAACAAGCATTGCCGCTGGTCGGGTGGCCATCGTCGCCCCAAAGCCATCAACCCCACGCTTGACCGGCAGTGTCAGGCAAATTGGATCAATCACAAAAGTCGGGCAAAGTCGGGCAAAGTCAATTTGCGCGTGTCGCCTGTAACCTGTCTGACACAATTGTTTACAGCATACCGCGCGTCAAACCGTATGCTTGCTGGCATATCGGCGAGAGGAATTTCGCCTTATCATCATGAACGCCACTCAAAATGGCTGGTATGGGGCTTGGGTCCGGGTACGGGGAAGATCGCAACATTCAAGGCATGGCTTACCCAATAACGGGTTGCCATCTTGCCGTTTGGTGTGTTGGCAGGTGTTTTCTGTGCTGTCCACGCGCGCACCGTGCGCGTTGTGGGCATCCGCTTAATTCAATTTGGTTATTTGTTTACCCGCGTAGCAGGGAAGGTTTGGCATGATTTTGTCGTCATTGTTCTTGGATTGGTCCGTGTCATTTCGGCGTTCACGGTCGGGCGTTTGCAAGGGGCTGGCTGCCAGCCTGTTGGTCATGCTTGCGCTGCTGTCCACCGCGCCAACGGTGCATGCCGAGGGCACCCGAACCTTGCATCCGGCAGCCGGAGACGGGTCCACCGGTAATCGTGGCGTGATGGACTTGCAGGGCACGCTCGGGGCAGGTGGCGTGGTTCGCAGCAGGCAATTTACCTACGTCTATGCCGAAGCAGGCGAAGCGATCCTGCTGGGCTCGAGCAACCGCAACAATGGCGGCGACATCTTCGTCTACAACCCGCAGTCCTTTGGTGCCAGGGGCAACGAGACGATACCGGCCACGGCGGACTTTGTCTGCAGCTCGCAGGCCGGTCGCGGCACAATCGCCGACCGTACCGAAGAGCTGGCTGGCCCCAACAGTGCGGATCTCAGCCAGACCGTGCCCAACGGTTTTGACCCCTGTCACTACACCGCACCCATTACCGGGATTTACGGCGTCATCTTTACCGACGCAACCTCTGGTGGGCAGAACAACACGGCCGACATCGCGGATCCACGGGTTCTTGGCGGCAATCGTGTCTCGGCTTGGGATGTCACCGTTCGCAGCGACGCCAGCTCGTTGGCGGACCTCAACGGACGGGTATTCACCTACGCGTGGACGGTTTACCTCAACGCCAATTCACGCTACCTGCGCAACGCGCTGCATATCGTTTCCAGCGACGGATTCCGCTACAAGCAGACCTTCCGGAGTCTGGACCCGAATCGCGCGCAGTTCTATGCCAACTCGCAGGGATTCATCGACGACGGTCGTCCCCTGTATCGCGACATTCGAGGCAATAACGCCAATCTGAGCAACGGTGGTCCATCGTTTACTGCCGGGATTACTGCGCAGGCGCCGGAATATCCGATCTTTTTCAGCGAAGTGGATCCGGCTGGCCCGAACGCCGCAGAAGTCAATCGCGTCTTGACGGCGTTGGCCATTCCACTCACCCCGTCTCAACCAATACTGACCAACCCTTCGTTCGTCGGCAACATCAGCGGCAACCAGTCGACGGTTTCCGCGGGTGGTGTCTTCACCTTCGATACGCAGAACACCTTGACCTACGAGATCGTGATCAGCCAGGACGGCGTCGATTTTGATCCGGCAAACGTGAACAATCGCGTTCTCACCGGAACGGCGCTGACCGGTAGTCATTCGGTCTTGTGGGACGGTCTGGACAACAATGGCATCGCGTTTCCTGCCGGCAACTATCCGTTTCGGATATTTGGTCGCAACGGCGAGATCCACTTCCCCATGCTGGACGTAGAAGGGAACGCCAATGGCGGACCCACGCTGGAGAAACTCAACGGCTTCCAGCCGGCTGACCGTTTCACCGTCTATTTCGATGATCGCGGCTACCGTGCTGCGAACGGCAGCCTGATCGGGCAGTTGAATGGGCACCTTTGCGGCGCAGCCAGCCCGATAGCACAGCCAACGCCGTCATTCTCGCTGGTGGGTGTGGATTCCAGTGCAGGTGCGCCCAACTACTATCGGCGCTGGAGCGGAACAAGCGACTCGAACGTTGATTGCGACAATGATGCCAATGAGTTCTTTGGTACCGCCAAGGGTCTGGACCTGTGGGCGCTGGAGCGGTCGCCGGTTGAGGAATTGCCGATCGAGATCGTCGATCCTTCCTCCGGCGTGGACGTTGGTACCCAGGTAAGCGTCACCGCGAGCGTGGTAGCGGGCGGCACGACGTATGGGAGTTTCAGCTTCAGCAATGCCGGTGATGCCGCCGCCACTGGCGTGAGCTACAGCGCGGTAATCGGCAATCCGCTGGCCCCGGCGACCTGCCCTGCATCGGTCAACTTCACTTCCTTGCCAACGGGAGTGAGTGCGGTCTACAACGGTGCGCCCAACTGCGACGTCACGTTTACCGGCATGCCGGCTTCGCTGAATGTCGGCGAAACGCTGGTGTTCAACTTCAACTACGTGGTGGCGCCATCCAATCCGGGGCCAATCCCGGTCAATACCACGATCAGTGCCGGCAACGAAAACAACGATGTCGCGCCGAACACCGCACATGATGAAACGGTGGTCGCCAAGCCAGTCATCAGCGTGGCCAAGTCGGCCAATCCGGCCGAAGGGACCGCGGTGAATGTTGGTGATCTGATCGAGTACACGATCGCCGTCAACATCAGCAATGCGCCGACTACCGCAATCCTGAACCTGGATGACACGTTGAGCGCCGGTTTGACCTTCGGCAGCGTGACCAGTGCGCACCCCAGTTTCGACTGCAGTGCGGCACCCGATTGCAGCTTGCCCGCAGGGACCGCCGTCGGCACCTACACGGTGGTCTATACCGCGACGGTGACCGGCACCGCATCGTCGGTGTCCAACGTTATCGTGCCCACGGGCGGTGGTGACGAAGACGGCCCGGCCTGCAACCCGGCAGCAGGAGGCTGTTCGACCCAGCATCCTGTCAACCTGCCGAACTTGAGCATCGGCAAGACCGGCCCGGCAACGGCGCAGGTCGGCGTGCCGTACAACTACACCCTCACGATTGCCAATAACGGTGCCGCCGACGCCAGTGCTGATGCACTGATTACCGACACGATTCCTGCCGGGCTGACGATTGGCACCTTGCCGGCCGGCTGTGTCCTGAATCCACCTGCAAGCCAGACCGTGGAGTGCACCGTCCTGGCGGCTGATCTGGAGATTGGCGATCCGGTCGTCAGTATCGTGATTCCGGTAACCCCGACGGTTGCGCTTTCCGGGAGCACCGTATCCAACACCGCGTCGGCCACCGGCGGCGGTGATCCGGACTGCGCCGCAGTCGGCGACTGTGAAAGCCCGACCGTGGACACCAATATTCCGGCACCGACGGTGACCATCGTCAAGAGCGCGAACCCGGCGAGCGGCACGTCAGTGACGGCGGGCCAGCCGATCACCT
>JAGRJX010000095.1 GCA_020442545.1 Lysobacterales bacterium | reverse complement strand
CGGCGGCGGCCAAGGCCATCGTGCGTTCGCGCAGCACCGTCATCGCGGCGCTGATGGTCAAGCGCGGCGAGGCGGATGCCATGCTCTGCGGCGTGGTCGGTCGCTATCACAAGAAGCTGGCCTATGTGGTCAGTATCCTGGGTCGCGATGTGGGCGTGAAATCGTCCTCTGCGCTGTCCGCCGTGCTGAACGAAAAGGGCGTGTTCTTCTTCACCGACACGCATGTGCAGGTGGATCCCACCGCCGAGCAGATCGCCAGCTCGACACTGCAGGCGGCGTATCGGCTCAAGCTGTTCGGCATTGATCCGAAGGTGGCGCTGGTCAGCCATTCCAACTTCGGCAGCCATGAATCGCCCAGCGCAACCAAGCTGCAGGAAGCGCTGGCGATCATTCGCGAAAAGGCACCCAACCTCGAAGTCGAAGGCGAAATGCAGGTCGATGCCGCGCTCAACGAAGACATCCGCAACCGCATCTTCCCGAACTCGCGATTGAAGGGTCGCGCCAACCTGCTGGTATTCCCGAACCTCGATGCGGCCAACACCGCCTACAACCTCGTGCGCAACATGAGCGACGCGGTGGGCCTGGGGCCGATCCTGATGGGCGTGTCGGCACCGGCGCATATCCTCACGCCGGCCGCCACGGTGCGCCGCGTGGTCAACATGACCGCCGTCGCTGCGGTCGAAGCACAAATCCGCGCCGAGCGCGGCATCTAGGAACTGTTCGGTGAGGTCCGGCGTTCCGGGCCTCGCAATCTACGGCGCTTCGAATCCGTCGGCAAACAGTGCAACCGATACGCCAGGCCGCCATTCCCAGGCGCCAATATCCGGCATCGCATCGCGCGTTGTGCCGGTGGTATCCGTCGCGCTGGAGTGGATCGGGTCGCCCGCGTCGACCGTCAGCGAAAGCATCGAGGCCGGTTGAAGATCGGCATTCATCGGATCGGTGAATCCGGGGTCGCCGGTTCCCGAGTGCGTGTCGAAGCCACTCGCGATCTGCCAACCGGCCAGCGATGCCACGTTGTGTGCCCAGTCGGCGCCCGGGTTCTGCGGCGTGAAGCAGAGGTTGTGGTCCATCGCCAGATAGCGTGATGGCACTGAATCAACATCGAAACAGGCGAAGTTACCGGTTCCCGCTAAGTGAATCGCATTGCTCACCAGCAGGTGGTCGTCGCCTTCCTCGTACAGGCGAATGCCGATGCCGACCGTCGCCGGACCGAAGTAGATCGAGTTGTTGCGGACCGTGACCTCGTCCATCGGCAGGTCATTCGCGGCCCGGTTGCGATCCGGTGCGGCGATCCCGATGCTGTCGAAGCCGGTGCCAGCGTTCTCCTGCACGATCAGGTTGTTCTCGATCACGCAGCGCTGGCAGGAGGCGACGCCAATCGCGATGCGCCCCACGTTCTGCAGCCGGTTGCCGCGGATGGTGATGTCGGTGAAGGCTTCCGGCTCGCTGTAGCCCGGATCGACGGCGATGCCCCAACAGCCGGGCTCTGACTTTCCGACCTCCTCGAATACGTCATTGCCCTCGATCAGCAGGTCGCTGTGTTCGCCATGCACCACCAGCGACACGGCATCGCAGTTGCCCGCGGCATTGAGCGTCGCCTGATACAGGCTGTTCCCGACAATGCGCATGCCGTCGCTGGCGCCGCTGATGTAGATGTTGTGGTCGTAGACGGCCAGTGATCCGTTGTTGGTGAAGGTGCTGTCGAGGATCTGGCTGCCGTTCGAACCGCCCAGCCAGCCGAAGCTGTGGTTGCCTTCCACGCGCGATTCGCGGAGCACGATGCGCTCGTTGAGACCATCGCAGAGCGGATCGGCGCTGCAGGTATTGGAGCCAGCGGCATAAACGCCGATACGAAAGCCCTCGATCACCACGCGCTGGATCACCACGTCATCGATGTCGTTCTGCAGCAGAAAACCGTTGCGTGTCGTGGCGCTGCCCAGATCGCTTGAAATGCGGATGTCTTCGAACACGTAGCCTTCTTCGTGCTCGGCGTTGCCACCGTCCTGCAGCGCGAAGCCGTTGTCGTTGGTCTGCCGCTGGATTCGCGGCAGCGGACTACCGTCATTTGCCCACGCGGGCGTGTAGGCACCGACAGTGCACGGAGCGTCAATCCTGCAGGCCACGTTGACCCATCGGTCGCCGGTCGTTGCCACGTCCCACGAACCACCCCGGCAGAAACGGATGCTGTCGCCGGCTTCCAGTTCCGTGAATGCCAGTCGCGCGGACTCGTAGGATTGCAAGGCTGACGATGGCGACGTGCCGCTGTTGCCGTCGCTGCCGGCCACGCAGCCCGCAAGACTGTCGGCACCGCAATCGCAGATGTAGCGATCGCTGGCCTGCAGGTCCATCGCGAGGAGGCACAGCATCAGCGGCAACGTCCGCCACCCCGGAATCATGGTGTTTCAAAGCCGTCAGCGAAGATATCCGCGTTGACGATCACCGGTACGGACTGGATTTCGATGCTGCCGATATCGCAGCGCACCGAGCCGCCGATGCTGCCCTGCTTGGGCCGCGGCAGGTCACGTTGGTCTTCCTCCGGACAGCCGACGCCACCGGTGACGGGGTGCGCGGCATCCAGCAACGGACTGATGGAGAAGGGCAGTTTGAAGCGCTGCCAGGTGTTGCTGTCGTCACTGGCAGCATCCAGGTACAGATTGGCCGCGACCATGTTGGTCGCGCCGCTGGCCAGGTCGCAGCTGCTGTCGTCGGCGGCGTTGTAGCCGTTGGTGTTCCACCCAGTACCGATCAGTTGGCAGTTGGCTGGTGAGTTTTCGGCGATCACCGAATTGCGCATGCGCAGTTCACCCAAGGTCTCGCCGGCGACATCGGCGCTGACACGGATGCCGCCGTCGAGATTCTCGGCAATGGTGCTGCTGGTGAGGTTGAGCGTGCCGCCCTGGCTCAGGATGCCGAAGCCGCTGCTTTCCAGCACGCTGCTGTTGCGCACGTTGAGCCGGCACTCGCCGCTGTCGCCGGCATCCTCCTTCACGTTGTGCAGCGATTCGCCGTAGGTGCCGAAGTTGCTGTTCTGGTAGATCGAACTGCGCTCGATGGTGACGTCGCCGCAATGATTCACCATGGCACTGCCATGCATGGCGGCGGCATTGTTGTGCAGGCTGCTGTCTACTACCGAAAGCAGACTGCCGTCGTTGTAGATGGCGCCACCCTGTTCGGCATTGTTGCCATGCAGTTCCACCTCGGTGAGCGTGGTGCTGGTGGCCAATGGACCGATGAATACGGCGCCACCGCGCCCGCCGGGTTCGCCACGCCTGCCGCCGGTTATCCGCACCTTGGTGAGGAAGAACTCGCCCTCGAACACATTGAATACCCGGTCATCAAGGCCGCTGGCATCGATCAGCGGATAGTCATCCGGATCCGTGCCGCCATACATGACTACCAGATCCTCCAGGATGTTCAGGTCGCCGGCGGATGCCGGGAAAAACTCGGGATTGCCCTGAATATCGAGCACGATGGTCTTGCCGGCCGGCAGCGTGATGATGTCCGCACCCGGATTGGCATTGGCCTGCATGACCGCTGCGCGCAGTGTGCAGAAGCCATCCATATTGACGATACGACATACCCCGTCATTGATGTTGTCATCCGGTGCATCAGAGACGGTGACATTGACCTGGAAGATCGCGGCCAGACCCACCGCCGGCCATGTCACCAGAGCGAGCAGGATGCCGAAAAGACGGCTGTGACGCGGCTGGCCTGCCGCCTGACGTGTGGCGAAGCAACGCAAGGGACGCATGGGCTCGGGTTCCTCGGGGACGAGCTGCCAGTGTGTGCAGTGCCCGATGCAGGTGCTTTATGCTTGCCTGAGGAAATCCTGATGATTTCCTTAAGGCAACGCTGAAAAAGTATCCGTCGCCGTCACCGCACGCCCGTCGTGCGGATCGAGTGGTGTCGGCGAAGGCCGACTGGCCGTCTGTCGAGACGACGGCTCGCGGAGCCGTGCGACGGGCATGCGGCCCCAACCGATGGATTGCCAATGACGGGGTGATGCCTCAATCGCCCGCCGCTCGCACCCCGGTCCTTGCCAAGGCAGCATGCATGACCTGCGGCCTGCAGCACGACTGGCGAACGATTGAGGCATCATGCCGGTGGCGGATACTTTTTCAGCGTTGCCTCAAATCGCTGATCTGCCTGAGGATCGACCTTTCAACTCCTGCGCCAGCTACCCGTCGAGAAGGCATGAACTCCCCACTGACTGATCCCTTCCGGTTGGGCGAATGGCATGTCCACGCCAGCGAAAACAGCATCGTCCGTGGCGACGACCGCGTGCAGCTGGAACCGCGGGTGATGGACCTGCTGGTGTTCCTGTGCCGACATCCGGACGAAACGCTGGGCAAGGATGAAATCCTTCAGGTCGTCTGGGGTTCGCTGCACCACAGCGATTCCGTCATTGCGCGCGCCGTTTCCTTGCTGCGCCAGCACCTGAACGATGACGCGCGCAATCCGGCCTACATTCGCACCGTTCCTTCGCGCGGCTATCGGCTGATCGCGACAGTGAGCCGAGCGGAGGACAGCTTGCCAACCGATGCCGCCGATTTCGACGGTGAGCCCACGTCGGTGGCGTTGCGCAAGTCCCGCTCAGCACCTGCAAGCTGGCGCGGTGGGCTGAGGTTCGCGATGGTGGCACTGGTGCTGCTACTCGTCGGCATTGGGTGGTGGCGATCGCAACCAATGGAGTCGTCATCGGGCAACAAGGCACGGCCGTCGGCACTGGCTCAACTGAAGACCATTGCCATAGCGCGCCTGATCGACCGCGACGTGCCGGAAGCACATCGCTATCTGCTGCACGATATCCACGAAGCCATCGCCAGCGCGCTCCTGAGGCGCGGCAATCATCGCGTGCTGATGCTCCCCGCACGGCAGGAGAGGGTGCCGGAGACCGATGCTGAGGATGACCTGCATCGGGCCGATCAGCGCGGTGCTGACGCCGTGCTGATCGGCACGGCGGTGGAGCGGGACGCCCGCATCGACGTGGAACTGCGCCTGGTTGTTCCCGGCAGCAGGAAGCAGCTGTGGCATCTCAAGCTCGTAGAAGATGCCGGCTCGGAACAGGCCTTCCGCGACGGCATCGTTGCCGCAGTGACCACCTCGCTGGGTGCGGCGCTGGAATCGCCTGGCGATAGCGTGCTGCGCGATCCACCGGTCGACCCCAGGGCCTATCGACTGCAGGCCCAGGCGCGCTGGTTCATCGAGCAACGATCGGTTGATGGCGTGCGCAAGGCGAACGAACTGTTCGAGCAGGCGGTGGAGCGGGATCCGGCGTACGCCGACGCGTTTTCCGGCCTGGCACTGAGCTTCATCCAGCAGATCCAGTACACCGGTCTGGCACCGGACACGGCCTTTGCCCAGGCGATGGCCGCGGCTGAGCGTGCGCTGGAGCTGGATCCCGACCACAGCGAGGCGATTACTGCCAAGGCGCTGGTGCTGGCGCTTCGTGACTGGAATTTTGATGCGGCCATTCCGCTGTTGCAGCGTGCGCTTGAGCTGGACCCCGGCAACATTGCCGCACGCCAGCACCTGGCTGAGATGCAGACCATGACCGGCCAGCATGAGGCGGCGCTGCAAGATATCGACCGCGCACTGGCGATCAAGCCCTATTCGGCGCTGCTGATTGCGGTGAGGGGATTGATCCTGACGCACGCCCAGCGCTACCCCGAAGCGCTGGCAACGCTCAAGCAGGCCGACTTGCTGGCACCCGGTTTCAGCTGGCACTACAACTACTGGGCCGACGCGCTGGAGCGCATGGGCCGAGCCGGCGATGCGGCGCAGCTGCGTCTCCGGCATCACTCCTTTCTCGCCAGCCTGTCGGATGCGGATCAAGTTTCGCTGGGGAAGCGGATCAGAACCGACGGTCCGGCGGTCGTCTGGCAAGCCATTGCCGATCACGCTGAAACCTATCGGCGTATCGGGCTGCCGCTCTACCAGTGCTACGACATCGAACAGCTGGCAGCAAACGGTCGGGATGACGAAGCTCTGGCCAGGCTGGATGCCGTTCTGGCCGCACGCGGCGAGGCCTTCCTGATGCTGCAGGTCAGTCCGGCGCTGGATCACCTGCGCGCACTGCCCGCCTATCGCGCGCTGATGCACAAACACGGCGTTCCCGGCGGCGGCTTCCATCCGTCCACGGCGCCGAAATAGGCAGCAAGCCCACGCCCATCCTGAGTGGGTTCCCAATCCGGCCCCAAGGCTTCGGGCCAGCAGCGTCCATGCGTTAAACTAGAGGCCTTTCCCGATGCCCGCCAAGCGCTTGGCGATGCGGCACGTCGGCCATTCGGGGCCGCGTTCCCGGCGGCCGCGGAACACCTTGAATTCACGCGCCGCGAGCGGATCGCGGCCGGCTGGGAGGCCACATGAACATCTTGCAGGACATCCTCGATCAGGACATCGACCCGGCAGAGAGCCAGGAGTGGATCGAATCGATGCAGGCGGTGATCGCCGCAGACGGTACCGACCGGGCCCATCATCTGCTCGAGCGCATGGTTGAAGTGACGCGGCGCGCCGGCGCGCACCTGCCGTTCTCGCCGACCACCGAGTACATCAACACCATTCCGCCGCACCTGGAGGCCAGGAGCCCCGGTGATGCGGCCATGGAGTGGCGCATCCGCTCGATCATCCGCTGGAACGCGATGGCCATGGTGGTGCGGGCCAACCGCAAGCCGGGCGACCTCGGCGGCCACATCGCCACGTTTGGCTCGTCGGCCACCTTGTACGACGTCGGCTTCAACCATTTCTGGCGTGCGCCGTCGGCCGAGCATCCGGGCGACATCCTGTTCATCCAGGGCCACGGCTCGCCGGGCATCTATGCCCGTTCGTTCCTCGAAGGACGAATCAGCGAAGACCAGCTGGACAACTTCCGCATGGAGGTGGACGGGCGTGGCGTCAGCTCGTATCCCCATCCCTGGCTGATGCCCGATTACTGGCAGATGCCGACGGTGTCGATGGGGCTGGGTCCGATCAGTGCTATCTACCAGGCGCGCAACCTCAAGTACCTGGAAGGTCGCGGGCTGATGCCGAAGTCCGACCGCAAGGTCTGGGCATTTCTTGGCGATGGCGAAACTGACGAGCCGGAAAGCCTCGGCGCGATCTCCGTGGCCGGGCGCGAGGGCCTCGACAATCTGGTGTTCGTCATCAACTGCAACCTGCAGCGTCTGGATGGCCCGGTGCGCGGCAACGGCAAGATCATCCAGGA
>JAGRJX010000094.1:295-2128 GCA_020442545.1 Lysobacterales bacterium | reverse complement strand
GACGCCGATCTGATCAACGCCGGCAAGCAGACCGTGACGGCGCGCGCCGGTGCCAGCTACTTTGGCAGCCATGACAGCTTTGCGATGATCCGCGGCGGTCACATCGATCTGGCCATCCTTGGTGCCATGCAGGTGACCGGCAAGGGCGACCTCGCCAACTGGATGATNNTGGTCAAGGGCATGGGCGGCGCGATGGACCTGGTCGCCGGCGTCAAACGCGTGGTGGTACTGATGGAGCATGTCAGCAAGCACGGCGATCACAAGATCCTGCCCGAGTGCACGTTGCCGCTGACCGGTGTCGGCGTTGTGGATCGGATCATCACCGATCTTGGCGTGTTCGATGTGGATGCTGGCGAATTGCGGGTCGTTGAGCTGGCGGAAGGTGTCAGCCTCGATGAGGTTCGGGAGAAAACCGGTGTGCCGCTGAAAGGCAGCTGATGCTTGCCCCCACCCAACCCTCCCCCGCAGGCGGAGGAGGGCGATATTTCGATGCGTTGCGGGGTCAGTGTTTCGTTGCTTGCCCCCCAACCCTCCTCCGCAAACGGAGAAGGGCTATGGGTGGGGCTGTGTGCGCCTGCGGCGAGGCTCAGGTGGCGGGCCGGTTCGCTCCTTCCTCTGCTTGCGGGGGAAGGTTGGGATGGGGGTAAAACCGTGTATGCCACCCATAGCGCGCTGAGGGAGTTGCTCAGAGCGCTGTCGTCAGTTCGGGCACGATCTGGAACAGGTCGCCGACCAGGCCGATGTCGGCGATCTCGAAGATCGGTGCTTCGGCGTCCTTGTTGATGGCGACGATGGTGCCGGCGTCCTTGATGCCGGTGAGATGCTGGATGGCGCCGGAAATGCCGATGGCGACGTACAGCTCCGGCGCGATGATCTTGCCGGTCTGGCCGACCTGCATGTCGTTGGGGACATAGCCGGCATCCACGGCGGCGCGCGAGGCGCCGACGCCGGCCTTCATCTTGTCGGCCAGCTTGTAGATGATGTCGAAGGCTTCAGCCGAGCCCAGCGCACGGCCACCCGAGACCACCTTGGCGGCAGTCTGCAGGTCGGGACGATCAGAGCTCGCGGCCTGCAGCTCGACGAATCGGGTGTGCGAGGGCAGGGCGACATCGATGTTCAGGACTTCGACGCTGGCGCTGCCGTCGGAAGTCGCCGTCGGCCACGAAGCCGTGCGCACGGTAGCGACCACGGTCTGGTCGGACGGTGCTTCCACGTCGACGATGGCGTTGCCGGCGTAGATCGGGCGCTTGAAGCTGTGCGCGCCATCGACCGCCATGATATCGCTGACATGGCCGACGCCGAGCAGCGCGGCGACGCGCGGCATCAGATCCTTGCCATAGGTGGTGGACGGACCGAAGACGTGGCTGTAGCCGTCGGCCGCCTTGGCAATCTGCGGTGCCAGCACGGCCGCCAGCGGCTGCGCGTTCTCGGCGCGGGCGACGGTCAGCACGCGGGCGACGCCGCTGATCTTCGCGGCTTCGGCGGCAATGGCGTCCGGCGCGTCGGCCAGCACCAGCACGTCGATGGTTTCCGGCGACAGCGCGGCGGCGCAGCTCACACACTTGGCCGTACTCGGGTTGAGCTGGCCGTTCAGGTGTTCGGCGATGATGAGAACTTTCGACATGGTTGAATCCTTCGTTTTTCACTCCCTCTCCATTCGGGAGATCGAGAGCGCTTACCAGCGAGCGAGGTGGGGTGATGGTTCGGCGAAGTGTGAGTCGGCTTGGTTTCTCCGCACCCTCACCCCAACCCTCTCCCGGAGGGAGAGGGACTGCTTGTCAGACCAGCCCCTTTTCCTTCAGCGCCGACACCAGCTCGGCGACGTCCTTGACC
>JAGRJX010000094.1:0-142 GCA_020442545.1 Lysobacterales bacterium | reverse complement strand
TCGGTGGTGACCACCGCCGGCAGCTCGACCTCGATCACTTCGAGGCCGGCGTCGACCTCACGCGTCACCTTGGCGCGGCCGTCGGCCACCTCCAGCTTCGACGCGAACGTTGCCTGAGGACGATCCCAGATCGCCGCCAGCA
>JAGRJX010000377.1:655-2126 GCA_020442545.1 Lysobacterales bacterium | reverse complement strand
CGACCGCGATGCCGTGCTCGGCCAGCTGGCGATCCAGCCAGGCCAGGTGGAACTGCTCGCGGCCGGTGCTTTTCGGCGGCGGCTGGCGGAGGTAGGGTTCGCTCATCAGCCGCGCCAGCAGCGACGCGTCGACCGCGCCATGGCCGGCGAGCGTACCGTCGGCGTCGTAGGGCTGACCGTGGTGGCGTTGCACCCAGGCATCCATCAGCGCATTGCCGGGCCCGCAGTCAAAACCGAGCACCGGTTGGCCGGGTTGCATCAGGGTGAGGTTGGCAATGCCACCAATGTTGAGCACCGCCCGCGCTTCGTCCGGACTGGCCATGACGGCGGCATGGAAGGCCGAAGCCAGCGGTGCGCCCTGTCCGCCAGCCGCCATGTCGCGACGGCGGAAGTCGGNNAGTCGGCCACGGTGGTGATGCCGGTATGCTCGGTGATCCGTGACGGGTCGCCGATCTGCAG
This sequence comes from Lysobacterales bacterium, assembly GCA_020442545.1. Taxonomy (GTDB): domain Bacteria; phylum Pseudomonadota; class Gammaproteobacteria; order Xanthomonadales; family Xanthomonadaceae; genus JACKOX01. The sequence goes on along the minus strand of JAGRJX010000377.1, from coordinate 1,667 downwards.
CGTGAATGGCCAATCTACGGAAGGACGGTGACGAATGGTCTGCCCGTGCGAGCCGATGGCGGTCACCGCATCGGTGGCGATGCCCGCACCCGTCAGCAGTCGAAGTGCCGCATCGGCGAAGCAGTGGGCGACGCGGGCATCGAGCACGCCGAAATCGTCGAGGCTGATCGCGCCATCCGGGTCCTGTGCCACGTCGAGCAGCGCTTTGCGAAGGTCATCCGGATAAGCAAACGTGCTGGCCGCAAGGACGCGGCATTCGTTGCCAAAGCGGACCAGTGCGGCATCGATACCGTCCGCGCTGGTGCCGGAGATCAGGCCGAGAAAGAGGTCGTCGGCACCAGCGCCGGACGACAGGGCGTCGCTCACTGCTTGAGCAGTGCCAGCGGGTGGTCGGCGCTGAGCAGGGCCAGCTGCGCCAGCATCGGGCTGGTCTGGAGGTTGAAGCGGGCCAGCTCGGATTTCGGAAGCGGCTCCGGCTTGGGCATGGTCACGGTCAGCGGATTCTTGTGCACGCCTTTTACCCGGAACTCATAGTGCAGGTGCGGGGCCGTTGCCAGGCCGGTCATGCCGACATAGCCAATGGTGTCGCCTTGACGGACCCGCCTTCCAGTACGGTACTTGCCGAATTTTGACATGTGCCCGTACAGCGTCGTGTAGCCCTTGCCGTGATCCACGATCACGCAACGCCCGTAGCCATTCTTCCAGCCGGCAAAGGCGATACGCCCGTCACCTGCCGACATGATCGGTGTGCCGGAACGCGCCGCGTAGTCGACACCCTTGTGCGCTCGTACCTTGCCCAGAATCGGGTGCTTTCTCGCCGTGCTGAATCGCGAACTGATGCGCGCAAATTCGATGGGCATGCGCAGGAAGCTCTTCTTCATCGGCCGCCCTTCGCGGTCGAAGTAGGCGTCCCGACCATCGGCAAACACATAGCGGAAGGCGCTGAATTCGCGACCCTGGTTGACGAACGCCGCAGCGAGGATGTTCCCGCTGGAAACGCGCTCGCCGTCGC
>JAGRJX010000377.1:0-601 GCA_020442545.1 Lysobacterales bacterium | reverse complement strand
ATGTCGTAGCCGAAGACCTTGGCCAGCTCCAGGGTCATCGCATTGCTGATTCCGGCAGCATTGGCCGCCTCGAACATGGAACTGTCAATGACGCCGCTGGCGATCTTCACCCGGCGTTCCAGCTCACGCTGAATCCGGCGCTCGGTCACCTGGTCACCGTCCAGCGACAGCACCACGCGGGTGCCGGCATCGGCATCAAACTGCAGGGCTTCCAGCTTGCCCGGTTTTGGCGTCAGAAACGCAAACTGGTCGCCGGGGTGGATCTTCACCAGTGCTTCGCGTGTCGATTCATGCTGCAAGAGCCGGTACAGGTCGCGTGAGGCGAAGCCCTGGCTTTCGAACAACTCGCCCAGCGTCTGTCCGGGCTGGACTTCGGCCGTCACCCAATGCTCGCGGCTGCTGCCGACGTACAGGTCCGACGCCAGCGATCCGGTGTCCAGCGAGTCGGCGTTGATGCCTTCGGCATCCAGCGGGGGCAGTTCCAGCGGGATCGACTCGCGCACGAGGGTGACGTCGCCGCGCATGGCGACGGCGAATCCCGGCACGATCGCGATGACCAGCATGGTGGCGGCAAGAATGCAGCCGAACAGCAGCCAGTGTT
>JAGRJX010000093.1 GCA_020442545.1 Lysobacterales bacterium | reverse complement strand
TCGTCAACGTGACGCCGCTGGAGCCCGAGTGGGAAGGCCACGTCACGCTGGAGTTCAGCAACACCACGCCGTTGCCGGCACGTATCTACGCCAACGAAGGCGTCGCGCAGATGCTGTTCTTCCAGTCTGATGAAGTCTGCGACACCAGCTACCGTGACCGCGGTGGCAAGTACCAGGGCCAGACCGGCGTCACGTTGCCCAAGACTTGATCAGTGGCGGCCTGACGATAGGCCATGCTGCTTGAGCGCCTCCCGTATCGACAGGGTCAGGATGACTCGCCGTTCGTAGCAGCGTGCGACCGTAGCAGATCAATTCGACGCTGCAACTCGCTGTCGTCATAGGGCTTCGGCTGTCCGAATCCCCAGACCGGGCCGGGCCAGGCCGGATCTTCGACGCGCCGTGAAACGACGTGCATGTGCAGCTGCGGAACCACGTTGCCCAGCGCGGCGACGTTGATGCGATCGGTCGCGAAGTGCGCGCGCAACATGGTGCCGGCTGCATGCATCTCCGCGTCCAGCAGCTGGCGCTGCTCGCCATCGAGATCCAGCCACTCCGCGGCATTGGGCACGCGCGGCACCAGGATCAGCCACGGCCAGCGCGCATCGTTGACCAGGCGCAGGTCGGACAGCGGTAGCGAAGCCACGAACACGCTGTCGCTGGCCAGTCGCGGGTGCAGGGACCAGTCGCTCACTTCAGCGTGCGTCCGAAGAATCCCAGCGTGCGTTCCATCGCCAGTGCGGCAACGTCTGGCCGGTAGTCGTCGCGCTGGTCGCAATTGAAGCCGTGGCCGGCATCCCAGACGAAGAACTCGGCTCCACTCTGGCGTCGCCGATGTTCTTCGACGTCCTCCGGCGGAATGATCGGATCATGCTCGCCAAAGTGGAACAGCATCGGCGCCTCGATCTTCTCGCCGAGGAAGGGCACGCTCCGGCCGCCGTAATAGCTGATGGCGGGCAGTGACAGACGCGCATTCGACAGGAAGGCGACCGTACCGCCCCAGCAGAAGCCGACCACGCCGACCTTGGCATCGGATTCCAACTGTTTGGCCGCGGCGCGGACGCAGTCCACCGCGCGATCAAAGCCCACACCTCCCGCCAGCTCGCGACCCTGCTGCACGCCGGCCTCGTCGTAGTCCAGTTCGACGTCCTCATCGACCAGGTCGAACATGGCGGGCGCCATCGCGATGTAGCCGTGCTCGGCGAAGCGGTCGACGACGGCACGGATATGCCGGTTCAGGCCGAAGATCTCCTGCACGACCACCAGTGCGCCTTTGGGCGGAATTGCCGGATCGCTGCGATAGGCGCCGATCCAGCCGTGGGCGGTTTCCAGACGCAGGCGGCGACTCATGGCGGTGCTCCGGTTCGGACTGGCGCCATTATGGCGCGAACGCCGGCTCGTGGCGTTCAGTCGTAGCGGACTGCAAGGATCACGTAGCTGGCGCGACCTTCCGGGAGCGCGACATCGATCTCGTCATCGATGCGGCGTTTCAGCAGGGCGCGTGCCATCGGTGAATCGATGCTGATGCCGCCGGGCGTGCTGTCATATTCGTCGGGTCCGAGCAGTTGATAGCGGTGCTGGCTGCCGTTGTCGGCGTGCTCGAGCTCCACTACGGCGCCGAAGAACACGGCGTCCGGGTCGCTGGGCCTGCCGTCGGCCACGCGCAGGCCCGGCAGACGCTTGCTGAGATAGCGCACGCGGCGGTCGATCTCGCCCAGCTGCTTTTTTCGATACTGGTATTCGGCGTTTTCCGAACGGTCGCCTTCGGCGGCGGCTTCGGACAGGGCGCGCACGACTTCCGGCCGCTTGACCCGCCACAGCTCGTCCAGCTCGGCCTTGAGTCGATCGAAGCCCGCGCGGCTGATGATCGCCGTCGAGCCGGGTTGTGGGGGTCGCCAGCGGGACACGGGACTTTGCGAGGTCGCGCGTCAGCTGCGGCTGATGCCGCCCAGCACGCCGCGCAGGATCTGTCGCCCGACGCGGCTTCCGGCCGAGCGCATCGCCGATTTGGTCATCGCCTCCAGCGCGCCCTGGCGACGTTTGGTGCCGAGCAGCCATTCCTTGACGCGAGCCCAGAACCCGCCGCTTTCCTCGGCGGTTTTCGAGCCTGCGGAACTGCCTGACTGCTCTCCTGCGGTCTTCTGTCGCTCGATTTCCGCAACGGCCTCCGCCGCGCGTGCGGCGAGGATTTCAGCCGCCGATTCGCGATTGACCGGCGTGTCGTACTTGGCACCAACCGGACTGCGTTGGCGCTGCGCGGTACGCTCCTCGTCGGTGATCGGCCCCATGCGGCAGCGCGGCGGTGCGATCAGCGCACGCTCCACCGGCAGCGGCACGGCTTTCAGGGTCAGCATCGAGCACAGCGCCTCACCAGTGCCGAGCTGGCCGATGACTTCGGCCACGTCGATCTTCGGGTTCGGCACGAAGGTCTCGGCGGCGGTTCTCACCGCCTTCTGGTCACGCGGCGTGTAGGCGCGCAGCGCGTGCTGGATGCGGTTGCCGAGCTGTCCCAGCACCGTGCCGGGAATGTCGTCGGGGTTCTGCGAGCAGAAATACACGCCGACGCCCTTGGAGCGGATCAGCCGCAC
>JAGRJX010000376.1 GCA_020442545.1 Lysobacterales bacterium | reverse complement strand
CATTGCGGCTGCGCACGGAATTGTGCCGCTGGCGTTCCAGATGGTCGAGAAAGGCCATGATCAGCTCCGGCGTCATGTCGGCCAGCGCCATCACAGCCGGCGACTTGCCCAGGCGCGATTCGGCAAAGCCGAGGAACAGCACGAAGCCATCGCGATAGGCAGCGATGGTCTGCGCGCTGAGCGCGCGCTGCTGGGTCAGATACTCGGCGAAATAGGCTTGCACGAGCGCGGCAAACGAAGGAGGCAACTTGGCTCGCTTACTCATCGCCGTCTCCCACGAGATCAGCGAAACGCTCGAACTTGCCACCGGCCAGTGCCATCAACTCGGGTACGGCCGTCAGATACCAGTAGGTGTAGAAGATCTCGGCATGGCCCATGTAGGTCGACAGCGCCAGCATCATCTGGTCGATGTCGGTGCCATCGGCATGCCATAACATCATGCGCCGGACGGCAAAGGTGTGGCGCAGGTCATGCAGCCGTGGCGCATCGTGCGCGCCACGATTGACCCAGCCCAGGCTGTCGCGCAGCCCGTTGAACACGCGATGTGCCTGCCGCTCGCCAAGCGGTTGCCCCAGTCGTCGGCCACGGCTGCTGATGAGGAACGGGATATCGGCTGTCGTCGGAACATACCGCGCACGCTGCTGCCGGTAGCGCGTCAACGCCGCGACGGTGCTCGGATGCACCGGCAACTGGCGCGATTTGGCGAACTTGGTCTGCCGCACGATCAGCATTCCGCGCTTGAGATCGACGTCGGCATCGCGCAGGTGAATGGCTTCCGAGACGCGTAGGCCAGTCGAAGCCATCAGGCCGAACAGCGTCTCGAAGGTGGCCGGGCGCAAACTGCCGCGTGGCCCGAGCTTGCGGGCCGCCGCCAGCAATTCGACGATTTCCTCTTCGTGGTAAATATGCGGCGCCACGCGACTTGGCTCCGGGCCGAAGATCAACTCATCCGGCACCTCGGTATCTGGTTCGAACTGTTTCAGGTAACGGATGAAATGCCGCAGCCTTGCCAAACGGCGTGCCCAGGTGCCCGGTGAACCTCGGCCACATTTACCCTGACGCACCCAGTCCGTCATGAGTTCGACGGTCAGCGATCCCCGGTGATGCCGGCTGGCGACGAAGCGCGCGAAGCCGGCCAGGAACGTATCCCGCGATCGCAAGTGGAAGCCAAGGCGACGGCGCTCGGCAAGATAGTCGTCGATTCTTGCCTGCAGGCTGATGCGCGCGCTCATGATCCACTCCCGGGCCACGGCAGCGGGACGGTGGACAGCTTCGGCGTGTCGAGCTTGGCGTAGATCAGCGTAGTGTTCAGCGAACGGTGGCGCAGCACATCGGCCACTTCCTTGAGCGAACTGCCGTTCCCGACAAGGCGACACGCCAAGGTGTGGCGGAGTGCATGCGCGCTGGAATGCATCAGGCCAATGCGGCGGCAGGCGCGTTTGATTACCTTCTGGATCGCCGTTGAGGTGATGGGGTGATCATGTCCTTCCTTCTGTCTGACGAAGACGGCAGGGTTGCTGGTGGCGGGGCGTTCATGTTGCAGATAGTCGGCCAGCGCCT
>JAGRJX010000092.1 GCA_020442545.1 Lysobacterales bacterium | reverse complement strand
TGCTGTTCGAACTTCTCGCCCTGATCCGCCGCCATCGCCAAGGTCTGCTGCTTCATCGTCCTTCCACCCAGAGCATTGATGCGGCAATCTTCGCAGGAGTCGGCAACTTTTTCAGCGTTGCCCTAATCGCCGTCGCCTCAGCCGCCGCGATCTGGCGACGGCGTGCCGGCCTTGTCGCCCAGCCATGAGCTTTCGTCATAGCCGCCCACTTCGAACTGCGCGCGGTTGCCGGCGTCGTCCTGCAATGGCGCCGCGACATCGATGCGCCTGGCAGCGCGAAGGATCGCCAGGAACGCGTCGGTGTCCTTGAAGAACAGCGCCGGATTCTGCTCCGGCTCCGAGGCAAAGGCATCGATCTTGACCGGCGGCTGATCGTCAACGATCAGTTCAATCTTGCAGTCCGGCGCGCAGTCGAAGCGGCCACGGGCCGTCAGCAGGAAAACGTCCCTGCCCCAGTCCGGCTTGTCGCGCAGCACCAGGCGGATGCCGCGTCCACCGCGCTCCGGATCACCGTCGCCAAAGCGATAGATGAAGGCGCTGTCGCCGTCCTTTCCAAGGCGGTGATAGACCCACAGATTGGCCAGCCGCGCCGTTTCCTTCTCTTCAGCGACCTGCGCTTCCAGCTGCGCGACCTGTTTCGCCACGGCCTTGGCCTCGGCGCTGTCGGGCCAGCGACGTTGCAGCGTCTTGCCCATGCTCAGTGCCAGCGGCTTGTTGCCGGCCTTGAGCACCCCCTCGAAACTGGTCGCCAGCTTCTGCCGCTCGACCGCCTCGCGGGCGTCGATGGCACTGGTGCCTGCCATACTGCCCCCGCCGTCGCCGCAGGCCGACAGCAGGGTCAGGCACAGCGACAGGAGCAGGACGGGCAGCAGGCGACGATTCAACGGCAGGCGATACACGGCGATACTCCGGATGACGGGCAACCATGGCGCGCAGGATAGCGCAGCCGCAAGAACGCGAACGGGAACGTCATTGGCGGGAATCACCGAGGCCGTGCGCTTCGGCGGTGGCCAGCAGTTCCGGCGCCGGCCGCTGCACGCGACGTCGGGACAACGCCGGATGCGCGAACACCAGCAGCAGAATCACTGCGACGCCGGCGTAAAAGCGCCAACCGAGCTCCTGCTGTTCGCCCAGCAACGGAATTGCCAGCAGAATCGCGTAGACCGGCTCCAGGTTCACCGCCAGCTGCGCGCTGAAGGCACTGAGCTGGCGCAGCGCGTGAAGGCACAGGGCGAACGGCAGCAGCGTACAACCCAGGGCCAGAAAGGCCAGCAGACCGACATCGCGCGCATCGGGAATCGGCAGCGGCGATGGCGAGCCGGGCAACAGCGGCGCGATGGCGATCAGGAACAGCGCACCGGCGCCCAGCTCGATACCGGTGACGGTCAACGGATCTCCATGTTCGACCATGCGCTTGTTGAGGCTCCCGAACAGCGCCACCATCAGCGCCGACAGCACGCCCAGCCACAGACCGACCGCCATGTCTTCGGGAATGCCGCCGACCACCAGCGCCACGCCCGGCACCATCAGCACGCCGAGCAACAGCTCCATGCGGTCGATCCGACGCCGGTTGATCAACGGCTCGACCAGCGCCAGAAACGCCGGCGCCAACGCGATGCAGGTCGCGCCCACCGAGGCGTTGGCCAGCTTGATCGCGCCGTAGAAGGTCAGCCAGTGCAGCGCCACCAGCACGCCGATGCCAACATAGGCAGCAATCAGGCGCCAGGACATGGCGCGCAGCGCGCGGATCACCCGTGGCAGCGGCAGCAGGCACAGCGCCACCACGAGCATCCGCCAGCTCACCAGCGCGGTTGCCGTCAGGCTGATCAGCTTGCCGATGATGGCGGTAAAGCCCCACAGCAGCACGCAAAAATGCACCTGCAGCAGCGCTCGACGTTGGCTGGACACGATGACGCGGTTCCGGCGGCGGGATCGGGCCGATCAACTTGCCTGTTCCGGACAGCTTTGAACAGCGACCGCTACCGCAGTCCCAGCCGCGCGGCCAATTCTGACCGCACGGGGGCGATTTCGAGGCCATGCCGTTCCAGCCACTGCAGATCGAACACCGTTTCCGAGTAGCGTTCGCCGCGGTCACAGAGCAGCGTCACCACCGGCCCCGGCTCGCCGGCATCCACCATGCGTTCGGCCAGGCGCATCGCAGCGATCAGATTGGTGCCCGACGAGCCGCCGAAGCGACGACCGGTGATCGACTCCAGCAGCCACGTCGCCGCGCAGGATTCCACGTCGCTGACCGCTTCCACCGCGTCCACGACATCAAAGCAGTAGCTGGCCTCGATCTGCGGACGACCGATGCCTTCGATGCAGGAGCCCCGCGCGACGAAGTCATCGCTGCGCGATCGCCAGCCCTCGACAAAAGCCGCGCCTTCCGGATCGGCCACGCAGAGCCGGGTGTCGAGACCGCGATAGCGAAGATAGCGGCCAATCGTCGCCGACGTACCGCCGGTGCCGGCGCCACAGACGATCCAGCGCGGCGTCGGTTCGGGCTCGCCGCGCATCTGGTCCAGCAGCGACTCGGCAATGTTGTTGTTGCCGCGCCAGTCGGTAGCGCGCTCGGCCATCCCGAACTGGTCGAGGAAATGACCGTCGAGGTCGTCGGCCAACTGCTGCGCGTGGGAGTGATCCTGCGCGGCGCTGTCGACGAACTCGCAGCGCCCGCCCAACGCCTCGATCTCGGCGATCTTTCGTGGCGACGTGTCGCGCGCCATCACGGCAACGTAGGGCAGCTCCAGCAGGCGGGCGAAATAGGCTTCGGAAATCGCCGTGCTGCCGGACGAGGCATCGACCACCACGCGGCCCTCGCGAACCTGCCCGTTGCACAGTCCGTACAGGAACAGCGAGCGCGCCAGCCGGTGTTTCAGACTGCCGGTCGGATGCGTTGATTCGTCCTTGAAGTAGAACGGCACGCCCGGGAACGCCGGAAACTCGTAGCGCAGCAGGTGCGTATCGGCCGAACGCGCCTGCTCGGCAGCCAGCCGGTCCAGCGCCGTGCGCAGCCAGTCGCGTTGCTCACTCATGTCACGAAGCCCTCCAGGGTGGCGAGGATCGATGCCTCCAGATAATCGAGATAGCGGTCGATGAAGCGGCCGCCTTCCAGATCGCGCGTCAGCCAGGGATTCATCAGCGTGTGTCGCAGCAGGAACAGATGATCGGCTGTGCCGCCCGAGTCATTTCTGGCTGACGCTTCAGCAACGAACAGCGACGCGTCGATGCCGCAGCGCTCGGCCACCAGCTGCGCTGCGGCTGGCGTCAGGTTGCGGCGCAGCAGCGAGGTGTGCGAGCCGATGAATTCACGCAGCTGCACCGGGCTTTTCGCGTCATTGGCGAAGCGTCCGAACAGGCTTCGCATTAAGCGGTTCATCAGCGCCGGCGAGCGGTTGTCACCCGGATTGACCACGAGGCAGACCAGGTTGGTGTCCGGCTCGACCGGCAGCAGCAACCGGCAGCGCGGCGCCAGGCGTTCGGCACAGGCGGCGATGCCGTCGTAGAGCGCTTCGGAAGCGTCCAGCGTGTTCGCGCACAAGCGGCCAAAGCCGCGACTGTCCAGCGGCAGCACGCGATGGTTGATCCACGCTGCCGCTGCCGCAGCGCCCGGCTTCGAGCCTTCGATGATGTAGTCGCCCAGCTCGCCCAGACGATCGCGACGCAGCGCCGGATTGGCCTCGTCGAAAAGATATGGCGGACGTTGGCCAACCAGCCGCGTCATCCGCCGGTCGCGGGCGACGAAGGCACCGGTGCCGAACGGGAGGTAGCCCAGCTTGTGCGGATCGACGGTTACCGTGTCCGCCTCCGGCAGCGCACGAAAGGCGCGATATACCGGCTCGCTGGGAAAATGCCGGAAGCGCTGGCGCAGCTCGGCGCGTGGTACCCAGCCGCCGTCAGAGCGACGCAGCAGCGTGCTCAGGTAACCGCCCCAGGCGGCGTCAACGTGGATGAGGAAACTCTGCCCGCGAGCGGCACAGTGCGCACGAAGCCGGATCATTTCGTGCAGCGGATCGATCGTCCCGAACTCGGTGGTGCCAAGCACGGCAACCACACTCAGCACCGGTATGCGCTGCGCGAACGCGCGATCCAGCAGCGCCGACACCGACATCGGATCGACGCGCATCTGCGAATCAAGGTCGGCATACCACAGCTGCGCGTCGCCCAGCCCCAGCAGCTGCATCGCTTTCGGCCACGAGTAGTGCGCGGTGCGTGGCGCGATCACCACCGGTGCCGGCAAATCCTGTCGCGAAAGCCACGCGCCGATGCCGAGATGCTCGACGCGCTCGGTCCTCAGTCGCTCACGCCAGCGCGCGGCGTCACCGCGCTCGGCAAGGACATGTTCGAGTCGATCCTGCAGCGCGAAGGTCGAATCCGCGTCGCGGTTGATCCACTGCCAGGCATCCACGTCGGCCGCGTCGTCCGGCAGGCCCAGCTCGACCGCCAGCTCGGTGCCGGCGAATGCCCGGGCCACGGATGGCGCGAAGAAGCGCAATGCGCGATGCAACCACAGGCCTTCGACGTTGGCCAGCGTGCCACCGGAGGTCAAATGGCCGTAGGCGGCCGGCACCGATGCCTCGTCGGTGGCGAAGCCGAGCATGCTCGCCAGCTGCTGTCCGACCTCGATTTCCAGATCCAGCGTGACCGGCGCGGCTTCGGCGCTGACGTTGTTGGGGTTGTACAGCGTGGTGATCAGTTCCGCGAGCAGGCCCGGCAACAACAGGTCGCTGGTCATGTGGCCCACGTAGCGCGGCGAGAACAGCGGCAGCGAGCGCTTCAGGCGCGCGGAGAGCACGCGCAGCGCCTGCTCGGTGGCACCGACGGCCTCGGCAAACGCCGGACGCAGCTGCTCGGCCACGTGGATGCTGGGCGGATCCTCGGGGTGGAAGTTGCGCCGCCAGTGCACATGATCACGCAGGAAGCTGGTCAGCAGGCGTTCGAGAACGGCCTCGTTTTCGCCAGCCGAACCGAGGAACAGCGGCGAGAAAAAGGCGCTGTCCGGATCCTTCGCCGGCAGCTCGGGGGAATTGTCTGCATGCATGGCGACAAGCTACCCGCCAGAAGCCACGCATACCTTGATCATGGTCAATCCGGCCGGTGTCGATCCGGCGCGGATCGGGGAGCTTCGTCAGTCGCGGAAATTGTCGAACTGCAGCGGCAGCGCCAGCTCGGCGCCGCGCAGCATGGCCATGCAGGCCTGCAGGTCGTCACGCTTCTTGCCGGTGACGCGCAGCTTGTCGCCGTTGATCTGCGCCTGCACCTTGATCTTGCTGTCACGGATCAGGCCCTGGATCTTCTTGGCATCCGCCTGCTCGATGCCCTGCTTCACCGATATCCGCTGTCGCGCCTCGGCGACGTTGCTTTCCGGATCGCCGACGTCCAGGCAACGGATATCGATCTTCCGTGCGGTCATGCGCTGGCGCAGGATGTCGAGCATCTGCTGCAGCTGGAATTCGTTCTGCGCGCGCAGCGAGACGGCTTTTTCTTCAAGCTCGAACTTCGCATTGCTGCCGCGGAAGTCGAAGCGCTTGTCGAGCTCGCGATTAGCCTGGTCGACGGCGTTGGTGAGTTCGTGGTCATCCACTTCGGAAACCACGTCGAAACTGGGCATGGGCCTTTCCTGATGAAAACCTGCCGCGATGGTACGCAGTTGTTGCTGGCACGAAAACAGCGAGGGCCGGCCAAGGCCGGCCCTCGACATCATCCTGGCAAGCGCATCAGTGGAACAGATCGTGCACCACGTCGACGATCAGGCCGGTGGCGATGGCCGCCAGCACCACATCGCCATCAATGCGAACCCAATGATGGCCATACGGCGGTGCGCGCAGGCCGTAGCGATGGTAATCCACGTAGTAGCCGCTGCTGAAGTAGGGTCGCGGCAGGTAGTAGCCGCTGTAGTAGCTGCGGTAGGCATAGCCGTGCGGATGGACGTAGCGCCACGGCGAGGCATAGCGCGTGTACTGGCGGTAGATGCGATCCGGGCTCTGGTAGTAGCCGTAGGCCGGCGCACGGTGGTGACGATTGTCGTGACGGCCGTAGTAGCGGCCGCCGTAACGATAATCGCGACCGTAGTATCGATCATGCCGCCGCTCATGGCGGCGATCATGACGGTTGTGGCGACGGTCGTAGCGACCGTGCTTGGCGTTGTCCGCTATGTAGCCGCGCTGGTGCTGGTCCGCGCGCGCGGCCATCGGGCGCTCGGCCCATGCCGATCCGGCGAACAGCAGGCCGATGCCCAGGGTCGCGGCCAGCAGCCTGTTCAGAGTGGTGGTCATGTTGCAATCTCCTCGCGACTCACGCCGCCCCGTTGCTGCGGCACCGTCGCCGCCTGACGATCATCCTCGGGTCAACCGGCTGAATTCGCGTTGAATTTTCGCCGGATGCCGAAGGGCATGGCGGGCGACGTTCAGGCAGCTGAACCCAGGTTCAGCCTGCCCTCCCATCGCCCGCTTCATGGATGGAAACGGCATGGCGTGCCGAACGGCGTCATCCTGCGAAGACAGCGTTCATGCAGCGTTGTGCCTTCCGGCGAGACGCGGACGGAGGCTTCGCGCCTACTCGACGGCTTCCAGCGTGAATTTGCCGACGTCCACGCCGAGATTGACGCCCTCGCCATTGCCGGCCAGCGCCAGCGATACCGTTCCCTTGGTCAGCGCCTGCGCTTCGCCGGACTTGCCGGCCCCGGCGTTGGCCGTGGCCTGCACGTAGCTGCCGAGCACGTCGCGGATGTCGTGGATGTCCGAGAAACGGCCGCGACCGTTGTCGATATGCCATTTGCCGGCGGTGACACCGATCGCCTTGGCGCTGATGGTCACGCGCATGCGCTGGCCGTTATCGCAGCTCACCTTGCCTTCGCCGGTGGCGTGCTTGTAGACCAGCGACCAGCCGCGCAGGTCGTAGTCGAGACGGCAGTCCAGCCGCGCGCCTTCCGCCGCCAGCGGTGCGGAAAGCACGGCACCGAGCAGCATCGCAGCGACGGCAGAAAACGGGATGCAAGCCTTCATGACCTTCTCCGCAATGTGGACTTCCTAGGTACGTTGCGTGATTGCGGCTGAACCGGTCACAACCAGGGCACAGGCCGGCGACCGGCCAGCACGAATGTGACGCACCTTTCGCCGCCGGATTTGCTGGTCGCGGAAAGCCGGGAGCCGTGATGGCCGACAGGACGCCAACCGCTGAAGACTGGCAGACCGCAGAACGTCTGTGGGAGCGCGCCGACGCCGCTAGCGCCAGCGACACGAAATGGGTGCGACCGACCCGGCGATCCGGCTCCGACTGCTGCAGCTTGATGTGGAGCTGGCTGACCAGGTCGCCCGGCTCCAGCGTCATCCCCGCGTACTGGCGCAGCTGCGCCGCCGCCAGCCGCTGCACGACCGGATACAGCTCGGTCATGTGCTCGTCCAGCGGGTACTGCGTTTCGGGCGGCGGACACGGCGGCTCGGACATGCGCCAATCTTACCCCGCACGCACCGAACATTGAGGCGACGGCGGCTGATGGATGACCTCCCGGCCGGACACGCCCTTCTGGGCGATGGTGGGCGGCAGCCGGGCACTCCGGGGCTGCGCCGACACAGCTTCGCGGTGGCACCACGCGCAGGGCGACCCGGATAGCGTTCCGTGTCATAGTCAGAACCGGTCGGACAAAGGGGATGTCTGCATGAAGGTTCCTGCACGTATCGGATGCGTCGCCCTGACGCTGCTGCTGGCCAGCACCGCACTGCCGGCCCGCGCCCAAACCGCCACCGAGGCGCTGGCCGCGCTCTGGGACACGATCTGCGCGACCTCCTCGGAAGGCACGCTGCTGTTCCAGCGCTGCGACGAGACGGTCAATTCACCCGACCCGTCGGCGAATTCCATTGCCGCAACCGGCATGCATCTGGAAGACATCGCGGGCCAGGGCCACGGCGGCGCCAGTTCAGCACCGGCACCGGCCGCCGTGCAGTTCGAGATTGGTGGCGTGGCGACGGCATCGCTGTCGCAGGATGCGCTGGGCCGCATCGGTCTTGGACTTGTCGGCGATGAATTCGGCGGCGGCTGGTCGCTGTTTGCGTCGGCGCAGACCGGACGACTGGATCACAGCGGCACGCGCTTCGAGTCCGCTTTCGACTCGCGCAACGCCGCCTTCACCCTGGGCATGGATCGACGCCTCAACGACCGATGGGTGATCGGCGCCGCGCTCAACCACGCCCGCGACCGCATCGACTACAGCGGCACCGTCAGTCGACTCGACAGCCGCCACACCGGCCTGCTGCTGTTCGCCAATCGCAGCTGGAACGACGCCTGGAGTTTCGACGCCTACCTTGGCGGCAGTCGCGGCAACGCCGACATCCTGCGCGAGATCCGCTACGCGCTGCCGATTGCCGGCAACGCCATCGCCATCATCAACACCAGCGCGACGTCCTCGCCGGACATCCGCCGACAACAGGCCGGTGTGTCACTCGACTGGCTGGGCCGACGCGGTGGCTGGAACATCGACCTCGGCGGCGGCATCGACCTCAGCCGCAGTCGCCTTGACGAATATGTCGAAAGCGGCGGACAGGGACTGGCGCTGCGCGTGGCAAAGCGCACGGTGACCCAGCGCATCGCCCGAACCGACGCGCGATTCGGCCGCACCGTGTCCACCAACTGGGGCGTGTGGCAGCCCAGCCTGCAGGTCGGCTGGCGCCACGCCATCACCGACAGCGCCGAGCGAACCACGATCCGCTTTGTCGACGACCCGCTGGAATACGCCGTCGGTTTCGATGCGCAACCCGATGACCGCAACTGGGGCGAATTTGCCGTCACCAGCAGCTTTACGCTGACCCACGGCCACAGCGGCTTCATCGAATACCGCCAGCGATTTGCCCACGACTTCCTTGACGAACGCGTGCTGTCATTGGGATGGCGAATCGAACTGTAGCCAACGTCGCTCGCGTCACCGCGCTGCTTTCGACCATCATCGGCTGCGGTGCTGTCGCGACGACGATTCATCCCGTTCGCACCAGCGACACGCTGCACAATCCGCACAAGGGCTACATGCTGTGGGGAACGACCGCAGGCAGTGACGGCCTGCCCGATAACTTCTACGGCAGCTCGGTCTACCACGTGTACCTGCCGTGGCGCGAAGTCGAAACCGCCGACCAGGTGTTCGACTGGGGCGGCGTCGAAACTCGGCATTTCGACCCGATCCTGGCGGTCGATCCCGACGCCACCTTCGTGCTGCGTCTGGTCGCCGACTATCCCGATGGCCCGGGCAGCGGCATCGACGCGTACTACAGCGGTGGACAGAACGACCGCGACTACCCGCTATTCCTCGAAACCAGCCTTGGCATTGGGGCAAGCAATTACGCCAGTTGTGACGGCGACGGCCCGGGTCGCACCCCAGACTGGAACGACCCCGACATGATCACGCAACTGGTCGAACTGGTGCAGGACTTCGCCGCGCGCTACGACGGCGAACCGCGCATCACCGCCGTGCAGGTCGGTCTGCTCGGCCTGTGGGGCGAATGGCACCAGAGCGGCTGCGAGGCCAACGCGCCTGGCAACGCGGTCAAGGCCGCGCTGCGCGATGCCTACGACGCCGCCTTCACGCAGACGCCGCTGCAAACCCGCTATCCGCGCACGCCGGATATCAGCGGCACCGACTTCGGCATTCACGAAGACTACTTCCCCTCGTTCACCGCGAACTGCGTGTACGGCTTTCCTGACTGCAGCGACGACGGCGACTGGAGCATGGAGTGGAGCTTCACCAACCTCAATCCTGCCGCGCGTGACAACTGGCTGGACAATCCGATTTCCGGTGAATCACCGCGCGTGGCGCAGATGGATGCGTGGATCACCGACATCGACGATGTGGAGACGGTGATCCGCGACTACCACTTCAGCTTCCTCGGCCCCGCCGGCAAGCACGAGCAGGCCGGATTTGGCACGCAGATGGCCCGACTGGAGCGCGCGCTGGGTTACAACCTGCATGCCGACAGCGCGTCATGGACGAACCCGATCACCCTCGGCCAGCCCGTGAGTTTCGAGATCCAACTCGCCAACAGCGGCAGCGCGCCGATCTACCACGACTACGTCCTGCAACTGGAGTGGATCGATGGCGGCAGCACCGTCGCCACGCAGACGCTCAATGGCAATCCGCGCAGCGTAGTTGACGACAATCCCGTCAGCTTCACTTCGGCGACCGTTCCCGCCGCACTCACGCCCGGCAGCTACAGCCTGCGCCTGCGCCTGCGCCTCGCCGACACCACGCCCGGCCGCCCCGACATCGTCATCCAGAGCGCCAACCGCGATGCGGGAGGTCGCGTCATCCTCGGCAGCAGCACCGTCATGCTCGATCCGCTGAACCTGTTCCGCAACGGCTTTGAGTAGTTACCGCCAAATCACAGATCCAGCGGTGGTCACTGGCGCTCAGTCACTCGGGCACTTGGAAATCGACGGGTTCGACTCGAAGCCGTCGCAGAAGATGCGGCCGCCAAGCAGGTTGGCGCTGGCGTGGTAGATGTAGGTGTCGATGTGGCCGTTATGCGATGTGTCGAAGGCATCGGGGCTGGTCACTGCGTCGTTGGACTGGGTGTTTACCGCAAGGTAGAAGTTACCCAGGCCATCCATGGCCAGCATGCCGCCGCTGTTGGCGGTGTCGCTTGAGCTGCCACCAACGAAGGTCGCCGCCTCGAAGGCCGTCAGGTCACGTCGCAGGCGCGCGACATAGACGTCGGTGACGCCGTTGTGGGTCGGATCGATGACGCCGGCGTTGTAGGTCGGCAAGTCGCTCGTGACGCTCGCGGAACCGGCAATCAACAGATGATCGTCGCCGGCAAACCGCATGCTGCCCCGGGTATCGGTCCAGCCCGAGGCATGCAGTTGCGTCAGGTCGCCGGAAAAGTGGCTGACAAAGCCCCAGTCGCTGAGCGGTGTCGAACTCTGCGTGCCCACCGCACCGGCCGTGTGCGGAAAACCGCCGCTTCGCGTGGAGCCATGAATCCAAACACCGCCGCTGCCATCCAGCAGCAGTTCGTAGGGCGTATCGTCCTTGTTGCCGCCGATCAGTGTCGCCGCATGCAGCGTTTCGAGGTCACGATCCAGATGTCCCAGGTACGCGTCGGTATCGCCTTGATTGCTGGCACTGTAGGCATCCATCGTCGCCGGAAAGCTGTCGCTAGCTGTATTGCCGGCAACCCAGACGCTACCGTCCGCAGCCAGTGTCAAAACACGAGCTACCCCGCCACCGTAATACCCACCACCACCGAAATGGGTTGATGCCTCCAGCGTGGTCAGGTCACCACTCAAGCGCGAAATGAAACTCTTGCCGAAGGTATTGATCGGCGCAGCCGGATCAAACACACCTGACGTCACCGGAAAATCGGTGGAATTGGTCTGGCCAGCGACAAAGACATCGCCGGTTGCATCCACTGCCAGGCCCTTGATGCTGTCCACCAGGCTGCCGCCCAGGTAGGTGGACGCTTCCAGCGTCGTGAGGTCACTGCTGAGCCGCGAGATGAAACCTTCGTTATGCGCCACATGCGCGATCTGATAGGCACCAGCGGTTACCGGAAACGTCGTGTCCTGCGTGTGGCCGGTGATGTAGATGCTGCCGTTCGGCGCAATCACCATCCGCGACGGCGTGCTGCCGGCATTGCCGCAGATGTACGTCGCCGCCTGCAAGGTGGTCAGGTCGGCACTGAAGCGCGACACCTGCAGGCACAGGTTGGCGCTAGATTCCTTGTACACGCCGCTGGTGGTCGGAAAGTCGGTCGCCGACGCCGTGCCGTAGGTCAGCACGCTGCCGTCAGCGTCAACGGCAATCGCGCTCGGCGCGTCCTGACTGCTGCCGCCCAGATAGGTGGATGCGATGTAGGGGTCGATGAACAGCTCCCGGCTGCGGTCGTAGTCGCCCAGCGCGAAGCCGTAACCGGGAATCGCGGCTCCATCGATGCGGTAATCGACCGGCACAGCCACCCGTTCGCCATCGATTACCTGCCACGCTACTGGCTGACTGAAGCGCACAGCACCCAGTGCCGAATGCGCGAACAGGCTGCCATCTTCATCCACGCTCAGTTTGTTCGCACCTGCGACGGCCAGCGAGATTGCGGCAGGATCGGCATTGGCACTCACCCGGAATATCTTCTCGACACCCTTGGCGCCAACCTGAAGCGAGTAGTTGATGCCCGGATACACGTTGCCGAAATCCAGCTGCTCAAACGCTGGAATGGACTGCTGATCAATTCCGGCATCGTTGCCGGAACGTGCGATCCGCGTATATCGGGTCGGGCTAGGTTGACCGGCGATCACGGCAGCAATCAGTCCTTGGCTCAGCGATTCACGCAACACCAGTCGCCGTGCCCGGCCGTCTGCATCCACACCGGCCGACAGCGAATACACCAACCCACCGTTGCGCAAGACCAGCACCTGCCCGGTCGGCGTGCGCGCCTCGTACAGCACCCGCGCATCCTGCTGGCCAACGTTGCGCAGGAAGGCAACCGAGTGCTGCGCCTCGCTCGCGGGCACTGCCCCGTGAACTGTCGAAACCGGCGCAAACAGCGCACAAAGGAGGCAGGCAGCCAAAACGGCCGCCGGAAACATGGCGTCTCTTGACATGGATTTCCCCTGGAAATGGAGCGCTGCTTGTACGAGTCGGCGGCACCGGCATCGCAGGTGAATGGCTCACATCGCGACGGCTTCATACCGAATCATCGTCGATCCTACCGGCAAATTGATGGTGCGGCAAAACTCCCCGCATCTGAACGAGCCCGCTAACCCCAGGTGCTGCCGGCACGCAGCTCGACGCCCAGCGTCTCGCAGAGGACGCGCAGCGGCTGATCCTCGAAGCGTGGCGTGATCCAGCCGCTGACGATCTCCTCGTCGGACTCGCCGCGCGGACTCCAGGTCCACAGACTGTAGCCGTCCTGGCGCAGGCGGTCATGGGCCTGCGCGATCAGCGAAGCGCTGTCGGCGCTGTCGGCCGCGTCTTCGTCATCATCAATGTCCCAGTCGATATGGACGCCAACGCGCGCGGCCAGCTCGCCCAGCGCATCCATCAGCACGTCGGGCTCGTCCAGCGGCACGCGGAAGCCGGACTTCCAGTCGATCACGTCGCGCAGCACCGGCAGCGTTTCGTCGTCATCCTCGGACGACTCCTGCATGCGTTCCTGCCATTCGCCGAACTGCTGCAGCGCGGACTCCTCGTCGCCCGGGTTGATCAGCAACAGCAGGTGCCAGATGTGCTCCTCAAGTGCGGCCTCGTCGTCCACGGCGCCGCCGCCTTCGGCGCTGTTGGCGAAGTTGTCGTCCGGATCGTAGTCGGTGTCGTTGATGCTCATGGCGGCGTGTTCCCGGTCAAGGCCGTCAGTATCGACCAGACAGCGGACTTCCGACACAACTGCCCGCCACATCGGCGAAAATGCCCGCATGACGACTTTTGACTCGCTGGCGCTGCCGGCCGAACTGCGCCCCGGCCTCGACGCGCTGGACCTCGCCACGATGACGCCGATCCAATCGGCCGCGCTGCCTGACATCCTGGAAGGCGCCGACGTGATCGCGCAGGCGCCCACTGGCAGCGGCAAGACCGTCGCCTTCTCGCTGGGCCTGCTGCGCGGGCTGGACGCCACGCAGTGGCGCACGCAGGGCCTGGTGCTCTGCCCCACGCGCGAGCTGGCCACGCAGGTGGCCGCTCAGGTACGCAAGTTAGCCACCGGCATTGCCAACCTGAAAGTCAGCCTGCTCTGCGGCGGCATGTCGCTGGAGCCGCAGATCGCCTCGCTGCAGCAGCACGATCCGCACATCGTGGTCGGCACGCCCGGCCGCGTGCAGGAGCTGATGCGCAAGAAGCACCTGCACCTCGCCGGCGTGCGCGTGCTGGTGCTGGACGAGGCCGACCGCCTGCTCGACATGGGCTTTGCCGACGTGGTCAAGGAGATCGTCGGCAAGACGCCGCCGAAGCGTCAGACGCTGCTGTTCTCCGCGACGTATGACGACGCCGTGCTCGAACTCGCCGCAGCGCTGCAACGCGAGCCGCGCGAACACCGCGTCGAAGACGACAGCGAACCGGACATCCTCGAACGCTTCTACGAAGTCGAACTGGCGGCCAAGCCGGCGACGCTGGCCGCGCTGCTGCAGAAGGAAACGCCGGAATCCTGCGTGGTGTTCTGCAACACCCGGCAGGACACGCGCGCGGTGGTCGACGAGCTCGGCAAGCGGCGCTTTTCCTGCGCCACGCTGCACGGTGAGATGGAGCAGCGCGACCGCCTTGAGGTGCTGCTGCGCTTCGCGAACCGCAGCCTGCGCGTGCTGGTGGCCAGCGACGTGGCCGCGCGCGGCCTCGACATCGCCGGTCTCGCGATGGTGGTCAACTACGAGCTGCCCACCGACCTCGCCAGCTACCTGCACCGCATCGGCCGCACCGCACGCGCGGGTGAAAGTGGCGTCGCACTCAGCCTGGTCACGCCACGCGAAATGCCGCGCGCGCTGGCGCTGGAACGCGAACGCGACGCGCCGCTGCGCTGGAAACCCGCACCGACGCCCAGCACCAAGACCAACGACAGCATGCAGGCCGCGATGACCTGCCTTCGCATCGACGCCGGCAAGACCGACAAGCTACGCCCCGGCGACATCCTCGGCGCCCTCACCGGCGACGCCGGCCTCCCCGCAAGCGCTGTCGGCAAGATCGACGTCTTCCCCACCCGCAGCTACGTCGCCATCACCCGCGACCACGCCAAACAGGCGTTGGACCGACTTCAGGCCAAGGGCATCAAGGGACGGAAGCGGCGGGTAACCCGTCTTTAAGACGGCAATATCGGGCAACAATGAGCGGCCTTATTGTCATCGTTCGCTGACTTTACGATGACTGTCATCGAACGACGACATATGCCATGATGTCAGCGTTCGCCAACAAGGCAACGCCATGCCCATCGCCAAAACCAGCCAGGACATCGGACAGCTGATCCGCAGCCAGCGCAAGGCGCTGGGCTGGGGACAGGACGAGCTTGCTCGACAGATCGGCAGCAGCCGGCAGTGGGTGATCGATATCGAGAAGGGCAAGCCGCGCGCCGAGCTGGCGCTGGTGCTGCGCACACTGAACACGCTGGGCCTAAGCCTGAACATCGCCGCACCGGGGCCGACACCCAACCGCGATGACCGAATCGCGGCACGCATGCGTTCGCCCTATGTCGACATCGACGCCATCGCCGGCAACACGAGCAACATCGCGCGACGGGTGGCGGAGTCGATGAACGCCGCGAGTCCCGGTCAGTCGAATCAGACCTACCCGTTGCCGGACGCCATCGGTAAGGACGATGGCGACCCGTCATGAGCGAGCTGCTGGCCGTTCTCGATGGCAGGATCGTCGGCGCGCTGGATTCAGATCGCAGCGGTAGGCTTCGCTTCACCTACGACGCGCAATGGCGAAACGATCCCGACGCCATACCGCTGTCGCTCAGCCTGCCGCTGGCCGCCGCCACCCACCAGGGCGACGTCGTCGAAGCCGTGCTCTGGGGGCTGTTGCCGGACAACGAGCACACGCTGCAGCGCTGGGCGACGCAGTTCCAGGTGTCCGCGCGCAATCCACTGGCGCTGCTCGCCAACGTCGGCGAAGACTGCGCAGGCGCGGTGCAGTTCGTTCGCGCCGATGCGATGGACGCGCTCGCGCACGGCAACATCGAATGGCTTGATGAAACCGCCATCGCCGAACGCCTCAAGCGCCTTCGCCAGGACAGCGGTGCGGGACGCTTCCCTCAGGACGAAGGCCAGTTCAGCCTTGCCGGTGCGCAGCCCAAGACCGCGCTGATCCGCGTCGACGGTCGCTGGGGCATTCCCAGCGGCAACATCCCGACCACGCATATCCTCAAACCGCCCAGCAACGACTTCGACGGCTACGCCGAGAACGAACATTTCTGCATGAAGCTGGCGGCCGCCTACGGCCTGCCCACCGCCGCATCGGACGTGCTGCGCTTCAACGATGAAGTGGCCATCGCCGTGGCCCGCTACGACCGCATTCACGCTGAACCATGGCCACGACGCGTGCATCAGGAAGACCTATGCCAGGCGCTGGGCGTGCACCCGCGCCGCAAGTACCAGAACGAAGGCGGTCCCACGCCCAAGGACGTCGCCGACCTGCTGTGGACGCAGTCCAGCCAGCCGCTCGCCGACGTCAACCGCTTCTTCCAGTCGCTGCTGTTCAACTGGCTGATCGCCGGTAGCGACGCGCACGCCAAGAACTATTCGATCCTGCTCGGCACGGGCGGCGACGTGCGCCTCGCGCCGCTGTACGACCTTTCCAGCGCGCACCCGTACCCGCGCCAGCTCGACCCGCACAAACTCAAGATGGCGATGAAGACCGGCAACCACTACCGCTGGCGCGACATCACCCTGCGCGACTGGCACCACCTCGCCGAAGACCTGAAGATCAAAGCCCGCGATGCCGACATCGCCCTCAAAGCCATGGCCGAAGAACTGCCGCCGCTTGCAACCAGCGTCGCCGCCGAACTCGCCGACAACGGCATCACGCACAACGTCATTCCACAGCTGGTTGAAGGCATCAAGGATGCAGCCGCAAAGCTTCTGCGACAGCTGGATATCGGATCGCCCTGACTACCTGCGCGCAACGATATCCTCGACGCCCCCACCGGCGACGCCGGCCTTCCCGCCAGCGCCGTCGGCAAGATCGACGTCTTCCCCACCCGCAGCTACGTCGCCATCGCCCGCGACCACGCCAAACAGGCGCCGGATCGCCTGCAGACCAAAGGCATCAAGTGACGCAAGCGGCGGGTGAGCAGACTCTAGCCAGCAAATCGAATTCTCAAGCGAAGGCTGCAAAAAGCTCTGCACCCGGCATTTCATTGACGCGTGGGGCTCCCTATACTTCCGGCAGCAAAGCCGAAAGTAGATTACATGGCCCGACCAACTGCCGTTTCGCTGTTTTCAGGTTGCGGAGGATCCGACGCTGGGCTCATCGCAGCGGGGTTCGACGTTGTGATGGCGAATGACCTACTGGCCTATGCAGCGGAAACCTATCAAGCCAATCTGCCAGAGACCGACTACAAGCTCTGTCCCATCGAGCAGGTCAGATCGTTTCCCGCTGCTGACCTGTTAGTCGGCTGCTATCCGTGTCAAGGCTACAGCCAGGGTGGCGCTCGCGAGGCCACTAGAGGCATCAACTACTTGTTCAAGGAATTCGGTCGTGCACTGCGAGCGATCCGACCTAAGGCCTTCATTGTCGAAAATGTCTCGGGATTAATGAGGGCCGACAACGAAGCGCTCTTCAAGCAACAGCTTCATACGTTTCGTCGCGCGGGCTACCGTGTTGATCACAAGCTCCTGAACGCGGCCGACTACGGGGTTGCACAGGAGAGGCAACGCGTCATCATCGTCGGCATTCGGTCAGATCAAGGTGTGACCTACAACTTCCCGGAAGCCACACACGGACCGGAAGCCTCTATTCCTTACGTGACGATCCGAGAAGCCATCAAGGGGCTGCCAGCTTGGCCAGAAGGCGAATTCAATACTGAGGCTTTCCACTGGTACTACCTGTCCAGGAATAGACGTCGTGATTGGCACGAGCTTTCGAAGACCATCGTAAGTCGTGCACGCCACATGCCGCTGCACCCTAGCAGTCCACCTCTAGTGTATCGAGGTCCAGACCGTTACGAATTCGAACATGATGGTCCGGCGAGGAGGTTTAGCTATCGCGAAGCCGCTTGCCTCCAAGGCTTCAGCAAAAAGATGAGCTTTCCCGAATCTCGCGGCATGCACTCGCGCTACAAGGTGATAGGGAATGCAGTGCCGCCACCATTGTTTGAGGCTGTCGCGAGGTCTTTGCCCAACATCTGGTAGTGATTCAAGTCACCAATTCGATTACTGGATCGATTCGACGTTTCAAAGCGTTTCTTCGACTCTCTGGGAGAATTGTCTCTGCAATTAGCGACAATCGAATACGATCAAACACAATCGAACTACTTCTGCGCGACGTTTCACGCAAAGTCTCCAGCCCGAGCACATAAGGTGTTGTGAAGGTGGACACCGGTGGAACAATCCATGCTGGACGAAACCATTTACTTATTCTTTTTTGGTCCGGTTCGGCCAACTTTGTATTCCAGTCATTGCCGCATGCACATTGCCCCAAGATGTATAGATTTCCTGGACGAGAATCGAGCAAACCGACTGTAACGACGAAGTCCACAGTTTCGTCTTTCACCTCGGTGTAGGTCGGATCATCGCTCAGACCATCTTCGGGTCCCCACACCCACTCATATTTCTGCTTACCGAGGGGACTCATCGCTAGTTTGAATTTTGATTTCGGCCTTCTAGGCCACCCCACGTGCAATGCTCGCTTGTCAATTCCAAAATAGTAACGAACAAGAACTGCTACCACTCGCTCGAAGTACCTTGGAAGAACCACGTACGGCTTTTTCGTAACACTCGGGGCCCGACAAGTCGCCAGACAAAACTCATAAAAGCCGGACCCGCTTGGCCGATAGACCAACTTGTTCCCTGCCAATTCAAAGGGATAGGCAGTTCCGAGCTGCTCAATCCTGAACGCAATTTCCTGTACTGCTGGCCCTACAATCTCCTCTTGAGCTAGGTCTTGCTCCTGCCATAGCGCAGTACCAGCCTCATCGGACCGCAGCTCAGCCTCGTCATCGAGCTCTCCTGAGACAAGCTCGTCCCTAGTTGCATCATCAACTACTGCCGAACCGCTGCGGATTGCCACCCACTCAATCTGATCGACATCCGCAGCAATAACGGGCTCGCGAACTCGCGATGCGTATGCGCTCTTCGGCATTGCTTACTCCGAAGAACCTTTCGCGGCTTCCTGCAATTTCTTTAGCAAAGTTTGGCCTAGGCTCGCAGCCTTCTCAGCTGGCGTTAGCACCGACGAAGCCAAATCACGATGAACGTCAACTTCAGCCATGCGCGAAATAAGATCACGCAGAGTTTCTCGAACTTGCTCGATTCCGAGACGGAGCTTTTCATCGATTGGCTGTACAGCTAGTTCAATCTCGTCGACGCTCTTCCCTTGTTCAATCAAGGTTAGGGTCTCAGGGTTCGCCAGCATCGCGGCAAGCTTACCCAGCTGTCTGGAATCACTAACAGAGGAGTTCCTTGCGATCTTCTTATCGCCGAACATTGCTCGAAGCAGTGTGGCTCCTCGCTTCACAGCTGGATCAGACAGCGGCTCAGGCTTTGACGCCCCGGCCTCCACCTGCAAGTACTTCCTGGCTGCTTCATAACCAAGAATTGTGTACACCCAGGAGAATGGGTAGTCGGTGACGCTCCCACGACCACGCCGCAAACTGTCGGAGGGTCGAAACGCTGAACCGCCCCGACTTTCCCGGAGGCTCCTTCACTTGAGAGGATGGAGCCATGAGAAAGTCACCGAAGTTTTCGAAGGAAGTACAGGAGCGGGCCGTTCGGCTGGTGCTGGATCATCAGGCCGAGTACGGCTCGCAGTGGGCGACGATCGGATCGATCGCGGGCAAGATCGGCTGCACGTCGGAGACGCTGCGGCGCTGGGTTCGACAGGCCGAGCGCGATGCGGGAAAGCGGCCGGGCGCGACGACCGACGAGCGTGAGCGCATCCGGCAACTGGAGCGCGAGAACCGCGAGCTGCGGCAGGCGAACGAGATCCTGCGCAAGGCATCGGCGTATTTTGCCCAGGCGGAGCTCGACCGCCGGTTCAAGCCATGACGGCGTTCATTGATGAACACCGCGACGCCTACGGAGTCGAGCCGATCTGCCGGGTATTGCCGATCGCTCCGTCGTCGTACTACACGCAGGCTGCGCGTCGTGACGACCCCTCGCTGCGCCCGGCGCGGGCGATCCGGGACGAGGTGCTGTGCGCGGAGATTCGCCGGGTGTTCGAAGAGAACAAGCAGGCGTACGGGATCAAGAAGGTCTGGAAGCAGTTGCTCCGCGAAGGCATCAAGGTGGCGCGCTGCACGGTGGCGCGGCTCATGAAGCGCCTGGGCCTGAGCGGCGTGGTGCGCGGCAAGACCGTCAAGACCACGATCAGCGACAAGGCGCAGCCGTGCCCGCTGGATCGGGTGAACCGGCAGTTCCAGGCGGAGCGGCCCAACCAGCTCTGGGTCAGCGACTTCACCTACGTGTCGACCTGGCAGGGTTTTGTCCACGTGGCCTTCATCATCGACGTGTTCGCGCGGCGGATCGTCGGCTGGAAGGTGTCGCGTTCGGCGCGCACCGACTTCGTGCTGGATGCGCTGGAGCAGGCACTGCACGAACGCCGGCCCGGCAAGGGCAGCCTGATCCACCACAGTGACCGCGGCGTCCAGTACGTCTCGATCCGCTACACCGAGCGGCTGGCCAAGGCCGGCATCGAACCCTCGGTGGGCAGCGTCGGTGACAGCTACGACAACGCCCTGGCCGAGACCATCAACGGCCTGTACAAGGCCGAGGTGATCCACCGCCAGTCGTGGCAGAGCCTGGAAGCCGTCGAGCTGGCGACGCTGGATTGGGTCAACTGGTTCAATCACAAGCGCTTGCTGGGGCCGATCGGCTACAAGCCTCCGGCCGAAGTCGAAGCCGAGTACTATCACCAACAGGCCATGCTGCCCAAGGCAGCATGACTCACACCCCCGAGTCTCCGGGATTCTCGGGGCGGTTCA
>JAGRJX010000091.1 GCA_020442545.1 Lysobacterales bacterium | reverse complement strand
CTGCGAACAGATCGGCGATCCGGCGGCATCGAAGGGGCTGGTTGAACGCAAGGTCGTCCGCGTGCTGACGCCGGGCACGGTCACCGACGAAGCGCTGCTGGATGAGCGCCGCGACAGCCTGCTGATGGCGATTTCTCGTGACGGAGCGGCGCGTGGCACGGCTCCCGGCAAGACACGCTACGGCCTCGCCTGGCTGGACCTGGCGGGTGGTCGTTTCCGGGTCTGCGAAGTCGATGGCGAGATTGAACTGCAGGCCGAGCTGGCGCGACTGCAGCCGGCGGAACTGCTGCTGCCCGACGAGGACGGCTGGCCGGTCGTTCAGTTGGAGCGCGGCGCGATCCGCCGCCGACCGCCGTGGCTGTTCGACGCCGACGCCTCGCGGCGCAAGCTCACCGGCTTTTTCAGCGTGCAGGATCTGCAGGGCTTCGGCTGCGAGGCGCTGCCGCTGGCCGTGGCCGCCGCCGGCAGCCTGCTGGCCTACGTCGAGGAAACGCAGAAGCAAAGCCTGCCGCATCTCACTTCGATGGCGGTGGAAGCCAGTGGCGACACGATTGCCATGAGCGCGGCCACGCGCCGGCATCTGGAACTCGACACGCACGTCGAAGGCCGCCTGCAGCACACGCTGCTCGGCGTGCTGGACAGCACGGTGACGCCGATGGGTGGCCGCCTGTTGCGGCGCTGGCTGCATCGGCCGCTGCGTGATCAATCCACGCTGCGATTGCGGCATCAGGCCGTCGCTGCCTTGATCGAACGCACCGGCTTCACCGAGTTGCGCGATGATTTCCGTGGTCTCGGCGATGTCGAACGCATCCTGTCGCGCGTGGCGCTGCGCTCGGCGCGACCGCGCGACCTCAGCACGCTGCGCGATGCGCTGGCCGCCCTGCCCGCGCTGCGCGCTCGCCTGTCGCAGCTCGACAGCCCGCGCATCGGCCAGCTGATCGAATCACTGGGCCAGCACGATGCCGAAGCCGCACTGCTGGCATCAGCCATCACCGAGCAGCCGTCAGTGAACATCCGCGACGGCGGTGTGATCGCCGAGGACCACGACGCAGAGCTCGACGAGCTGCGCCAGCTCAGCACCACCGCCGACCAGTTCCTGATCGACCTCGAAGTCCGCGAGCGCGAAGCCAGCGGCATTCCGAACCTGAAAGTGGGCTACAACAGGGTCCACGGCTACTACCTTGAAGTGACCAAGGCGCATGCGGCCAAGGTGCCGACGCACTACACGCGCCGGCAGACGCTGACCAACGCCGAGCGCTACATCACCGAGGAACTGAAGGGCTTCGAGGACAAGGTGCTGTCTGCTCGCGAGCGCGCGCTGGCGCGTGAGAAGGCGTTGTTCGAGGCACTGATCGAAACGTTGAACGAGTCACTCGAAACGCTGCGGGCCGCTGCTGAAGCACTTGCCGAACTTGATGTGCTCGCTGGACTTGCCGAACGCGCCGATGCGCTGAACTGGTCACGACCCGAAATGACGGACGAAGCCGGCATCCGCATCGTCGCCGGTCGCCATCCGGTGGTCGAAGCGGTGCGTGACGAGCCTTTCGAGCCCAACGACCTGCGCCTTGGTCAGAGTGAAAACGGCGAACGCCGCATGCTGGTGATCACCGGCCCGAACATGGGCGGCAAGTCCACCTTTATGCGCCAGAACGCGCTGATCGTACTGCTGGCCTCGATCGGCAGCTTCGTGCCGGCCGCCGAAGCAGGCATTGGCCCCATCGACCGCATCATGACCCGCATCGGCGCCGGCGATGACCTCGCCCGCGGGCAGTCGACCTTCATGGTCGAGATGACCGAAACCGCCGCCATCCTCAACCAGGCCACCGAGCACAGTCTGGTGCTGATGGACGAAATCGGCCGCGGTACCTCGACCTACGACGGCCTGTCGCTGGCGCGCGCCTGCGCCCTGCACCTGGCGCGACGCAACCGCAGCTTCACCCTGTTCGCCACGCACTATTTTGAGCTGACCGAACTCGCCGAACCTGCAAGCGGCATCGTCAACGTGCATCTCGACGCCATCGAGCATGACGACACGCTGGTGTTCATGCACGCGGTGAAGGAAGGCGCGGCCAACCGCAGCTACGGCCTGCAGGTCGCCGCCTTGGCCGGGCTGCCGAAGGAGACGCTGGCCGAAGCCCGCCGCGTGCTCACCGCGCTGGAAAACCGCGAAGCGCCGCCATCAACGCGGCCGGAAGCACTGGAACAACCCTCGCAATTGGGACTTTTCCACGCCGGCTCACCGGCCCACGATGCGCTGGTCGATCTTGATCCGGATGAACTCACGCCCAAGCAGGCGCTGGAAGCGCTCTACCGGCTAAAGTCACTGCTGTAGACGAGAACGCTGCCGCGTCGTCGCTCAGGCATTTCCCACGGCGGCGGCGCCTGCCGTGTCGACCACCAGTCGATCACGTCCCGTGCGCTTGCCCTCGTAGAGCAACGCGTCGGCGCGACGAATTGCGGATGCAAAGTCCTCGTCGACACGGATGCGGGTCAACCCGGCGGTCACGGTCACGCGGCTGCCGTGCGGCAAGCCGGCAATCCGCAGCACGCTGATCGCCGCGCGCATCGCTTCGGCGCGCGCGGCGATATCTCCGCCGGACAGCAAGCACAGGAACTCCTCGCCGCCCCAGCGTGCCAGTCGGTCCTCCGCTGCGGCAACCGAGCGCAGGGCGTCGCTGACGGCGACCAGCACGCCATCGCCGGCTTCATGGCCGCAGGCGTCATTGATCGCCTTGAAGTGATCGATGTCGGCGAGCAGCAGCCAGGCCTGTCCCGCCAGCGACGACCAACGCTCGACGACCTCCTCACGAAAGCCGCGCCGGTTCGCCAGCCCGCTCAATGCGTCGGTACGTGCGGCCAGGCCCAGTGCCGCGTTGGCATCGCGCAATGCCGCCGTGCGTTCGGCAACAGTCAGTTCCAGCCGGTGTGCCTGTGCTCGCAGCTGCAGGGTACGCAGGCGGTGCCAGAAAAAGATCACCGCCGCGACCAACAGCAGGAACAGCAGCCGTGCCCACCAGGTCATCCACCACGGCGGATGCACGGTGATCGGCAACAGCGCAGTGCGCCCGCTCCAGCCGGTAGTGCTGCCGGCCTCGACTTCGAAGCGGTAGTCGCCCGGCGGCAGTCGCGTGTAGACCGCGCGCGGTTCGTCACCAGCGACTTCGACCCAGTCACGGTCGAAGTTCTGCAGGTGGTAGCGAAACTTCACGCCCTGCGGTTGCGGCAAGCCCGGCAGCGCGAAGTCGAGGGTGAGCATGTCCTGATCGAAGCGAAGATCCAATACGCCACCGCGTGACGGCGATGCCGACAGCGCGCCACCGGCTTCGGGGTGCAGCGTGCGGTTGAACAGCCGCACGCCGGTCACCACCGGCTGTCCGTTCAGCAGGCGATGCGACAGCCGCATCGGGTCGACCCGATGCACACCATTGCCACCGCCTACCCACAGTCCGCCACTGCGGCTGCTGCTGATGGACAGCACGCCCTCGAAGGCCAGCCCGGCGTCCTGGTCAATCCGCTGCAGTGGATTGCCATCCCGGTCGATGAGCAACAGACCGTTCTCCGTCCCCAGCCAGACGCCGCCATCCGGGTCCGGCAACATCCTGTAGACGGCTTCGCCCGACAGCACGGCATCGTTCACCCATGACGGCGCGTTCGCATCCGGCAGCCATCGCAGCAGGCCACCGTTGGAAGCACCAGCCCACAGCGTGCCGTCCACTGCTTCCTCGATGGCTGCAATCTCCGGCACGCGTTCGCTGCCCAGCCGCGCTTCGATGGTCAGCGGATGGAAGCGCCCGTCGTCGCCGAGCAGGAACAGGCCTTCCGAATTGCCGGCGAACACGCGACCCAGACTGTCCTCGACCACATCGCCCAGGGTCGCAAGGCGCAGCCCGTCCTCGGCACGCCAGATGCGCTCGACCCGGCCATCGGCGTCCACCTTGACCACGCCACCGGCCCAGGCACCGAGCCAGAAGCCGCCATCCTTTGCCGGTGACACCGAGACGATGTCATCACTCGGCAATGCCGGCGTGCTGGCGAGGCGCTCCACGGCCAGGGTCGATAGCGACAGCCGTGCGAGACCACCCGAGGTGCCCAGCATCCAGCGACCGTCCTTCCCCTCGGCCGCCGCCCACACGGTGTCGCTGGGCAGCGTATCCGCACGCGCGGCATCCATGCGCAACGGTGTCAGCTCACCGCTGGCGATATCCAGTCGCGTCAGGCCGCCGCCCTGACTGCCGATCAGCAATTTGCCGTCACGTTCGGCAAGCACGCGTACCGTGCCCTGTCCGAGTCCGGGCTGGCCTTCGGTGGCGTGACCGATCCACGGCAGTTGCTTGCGGACGGGATCGAGCAGGCTCAGTCCGTGCTCATGACCGACGTACAGCGTTCCGTTGCGCGCCAGCAGCAGTGCCGACACGTTGGCACCGCCAAGGCTACTGGGCTCATGCGGCAGCGGCCTTGAGCGGGCAATGACTGCACCATCTGCTGCGATCTCCATCAGGCCACCAGCCCACAGGCCCGCATACAGCGCGCCGTCCTCCGCGCGCGCCAGCGACAGGATGCCGTTGGTGGTCAAGGCGCGATCCGCCGGCGCATCCGCACCGCGCCACCAGTGGTCGCGAACCTCGCCATCGCGATCCAGGCGGTACAGGCCATGACGATGCGTTCCCGCGTAGAGTCCGCCATCGCCATCTCCCGAGATCCAGCGAACCCGCGTGTCCGGCAATGCCCACGGCTGCGCGGCCGTGCACGGTCGCGGGCAACGCCAGATCCCGAGCTGTCGCACCGCCAGCCACACCGCGTCGCCATCCGCATGAAAGCGCTCCACCGGCTGCTGTGCGGGCAGACCGCCCGGTACAACCGCCAAACAGGCGAGGCTGCTGGCATCGATCCGACGCAGGCCCTGGCGGCTCAATGCCCAGACCGCGTCAGCACCGACCTGCAATTGCTCGAATCGCGCGACATCGCCACCGCAGTCAATGGACTGCATGCTTTCGGCTTGTAGATCCCAGCGCCACAGGCCGCGCTCGGCGGCAACCCAGAGATAGCGCGCCTGCTGCAGGGCCAGCGCGTTGACCGAGCCGGTCTCGGCATCAGCGGCCACGGTTTCGAGCCGGCTACCGTTGAAGCGCAACAGGCCGTGGTCGTCGCCGATCCAGACGAAGCCGTTGTCGTCTTCGGCCAGCGCATGCACTGCGTGTCCGGAGACCGCCAGCAGCGCATCAAAACGCCGTCGGGTGTCCTGTGCGGTCGCCAACAGTGGGAGCAGCAGAACG
>JAGRJX010000090.1:4314-9659 GCA_020442545.1 Lysobacterales bacterium | reverse complement strand
CTCCTCGACGAACGACATCTCGAGGTCGATCTGCGTGAACTCGGGCTGACGGTCGGCGCGCAAATCCTCGTCGCGAAAGCACTTCACGATCTGGTAGTAGCGATCGAAGCCGGCCACCATCAGCATCTGCTTGAACAGCTGGGGCGACTGCGGCAGCGCGAAGAACTCGCCTGCATGCACACGCGACGGCACCAGGTAGTCGCGCGCGCCTTCCGGCGTGGCCTTGGTCAGGATCGGCGTCTCGATGTCCTGGAAACCGGCGGCGTCGAGGTAGCGGCGCAGCGCCTGCACCAGCTTCGTGCGGGTGCGCAGCTTGTGCTGCATCTCCGGACGACGCAGGTCGAGGTAGCGGTACTTGAGGCGGGTGTCCTCGCCCGGCGTCTCGTGCAGGTAGAAAGGCAGCGTGCCGGCGCGATTGAGGATCTCGATGGTCTCGGCGACCACTTCCACCTTGCCGGTGCGGATCTTGTCGTTGACGCTGTGCCGCGCGCGCACGGTTCCGCTGACCTTCAGGCAGAACTCGTAGCCGACATCGGCCGCGGTGGCGTAGCTCGGGTCGTCTGGCTCGGACACCACCTGCACGATGCCCTCGTGGTCGCGCAGGTCGATGAAGCAGACGCCACCGAGATTGCGCGCGACATCAGCCCAGCCGCATAGGGTGACCGTCTGGCCGATCAGGTTTTCGTCAACAAGACCGCAATAGTGAGTTCGCATGGTTCTGGAGCCGGGAGTCGATCGAGGAGCTTTCCTCGCAGGCGGGGGAACCGAACGTGGTTACCACCGCGTGAGAGGGATGGAGGTGGCGGCGCGTAGCGCCGGTTCGCGGTTCTCGCCGCGCCTGCACGCGCACCGGACCGCTGCAGGCCCTTCTCGGTCAAGGCCGAGGAATCCGCAAAAAGAGGCGCAAATGCTAAGTCCCGGCCGCCTCGCACGCAACCGCGACCGCCATGAGGGCGCTCACAGGAACGCGAAACAACCTGCCGGAATCAGTTGGACGTCGCCGACCCGGCGGAGGCCTTGCTGTCGCTGCTGGCCTTGCTGGCCGCCTTGCCGTCGGTCGCGGGTTTGCTGTCCGCGGACTTGCCGTCCTTCGGCTTGCTGTCGCTGCCAGCGGAAGCGGATTTGTCATCGCCGCCCGCCAGATTGCGTTTCTTGTCGCCATCCTTCTTGAAATCGGTCTCGTACCAGCCGCTACCGGCCAGCCGGAACGACGGCGCGGTCACCCGGCGTCGGACACCGGTCGTGGCGCAATCAGGACAGGTTTCCGGGTCTGGATCGGACAGCTTCTGCAGACGGTCAAACACATGACCGCAGTGGCGACATTCGAATTCGTAGATCGGCATGGCGGAACGACTTGTACGGAGGCGCTGCCATGATGGCGGCGAAGCCGGCGAAATCAAGTCCACCGGCTCCGTACCCGCGATCCGGATCAGTGCGCCGAAGCCGTCGCCTCGCTTCGGCTGTCCCGCCAGACGGCGAACAGGGCGTGCAATTTTTCCTTTTCCCCATCCTCCCAGTGACTGGAGCGCTTCTTCATCGCCGCTTCGTCGCCCCAGCTGGCATTGGAAGCCACCGCGACGTCATACCACGCCAGTGCACGATCCCGGTCGCCCAGTGTCCAGTAGGCCACCGCGTAGGTGTATGGCACCCAGAACGGCTTCCCGCCATGCAGTTTCTCGGCCTGGTGCCAGTCATCGATAGCGCCAGCGACATCACCCTGACCGTAGCGCGACCAGCCCCGTGACCAGTGCACGCGAGCGCGGTTGGCCGGATTGTCTGTAGATGCCGCCGTGGCGGCCTCGTAGTCGCGCCTCGCCGCCTTGATGTTGCCACTCTCTGCGTGCCAGTAGGCCCGTTGTGCCAAGGCGGCGACATTCTGCGGATCCTTTTTCAATGTGCGCCGGACGGCATTGCGCAACTGGTTCTTCTGTCCGGATCGCGCGTGATAGCCCAAGGCCGCCGGGTCCTTGTCGCGATAAAGCGCGGTTGCACCTCGAATGTCAGCGGTGCCCTCCACGGCGACTTCAGCCGCAGCGGCGGTTGACGACGCGACCGCGACCAGACTGCCGAAAAACACTAGAGAAACGACGAACAAACGACCAGAAAGCATGTGTTTTCCCTTGCGATTGACTCTCTGCCGGCAAGCATGACCCTGCTCGCACTGAGCAGCCGAAAGTCTACAGGCGGGCGGGCGGCAGGTCGCGGCCAATGAGCGACCAACTGCAAAGCCAGGGCGGCGCTCGCGCCGCCGACCACGCGGCTGCTAAGCTCGCGCCACTGATCCTGACGGAGATTGCCCGATGTCCAGCCAACGTTCCGGAATGTCCTTCGCTGCCGGCCTGATGATCGCGCTCGGTCTGGCCGCCGCCGGCTGGTTTGCGGCGCAGGGCATGCAGCGCCTGCGGACGGCAGATCGCTACGTCACGGTGAAGGGCCTGGCCGAGCGCTACGTCGATGCCGATCTGGTGGTGTGGCCGCTGAAGCACTCGGTGGCGGGCAACGATCTGGCGCAGGTGCAGGCGGAACTCGACGCCAATGCCGCGAAAATCCGCCAGTTCCTGCTGGATACCGGCTTCAGCGCCGAGGAAATCGCGCTGTCATCACCACGGGTCAACGACCAGGAGGCCTACAGCTACGGCGACAACCGGCCGCGCAACCGTTTCCGCGCCGAATCCACGGTCACCGTACGCAGCACCAAGGTCGCCGCCGCGCTGGCCGGCATGCAGCGTGCCGGCGAACTGCTCAGCGACGGCGTGCTGCTGACCTTCGACTACGGCCCGGAAGGTAGCCCGAGCTTCCAGTACACGGCGCTGAACGACATCAAGCCGGCGCTGATCGCCGAGGCCACCGCCAATGCGCGCGCCGCCGCCGAACAGTTCGCGCAGGATTCCGGTGCCAAGGTCGGCGGCATCCGTCATGCCAGCCAGGGCCAGATCGACATCAGCGACCGCGACCAGAGTTCGCCGCAGGTGAAGAAGATCCGCGTGGTGACGACGGTCGAGTACTTCCTGGTCGACTGACGTTCTGCCTGCGCCGCAAGCCGCTTGACCAGCGGTTCGTGGTGAGCGAAGTCGAACCATGTGCGGCGGAACCACGTCCGTACATGGTTCGACGTCGCTCACCACGAACGGAGCACTCGCATCGGCCACGCACACCGTCCGCTTGCCATCCGGCCGGACAACATCACTCAGCCGCCAGCACGCTGCTTGATCGCGTTCCACACCTGCGCCATTTCGGCGTGGGCACCGCGCACGCTGTCGCGTTCCGCCAGTCGTCCGGCGTAGGCCCTGAGGTTGGCGAACCCGGCGAACGAGGCCACTTCCGGGGCGTAGAACAGCGCCGCGGCCACGCCGCAGTCGACGATGCTGAACCGATCCCCGGCGGCGAACGGCTGCGCGCCCAGTTGCCGGTCCAACCAGCCGTAGCTGATGTTCAGCCAATGGCGATCCTTTTCGTCCTGCATCGGGTCGGGCGTGCGCACGCCGACGCGGCGCAGCAGCAGGCCGCCGACGGTGTTGATCAGGTAAAAGTCGGTCATGCGGTCGAGGCAGCGCAGCTGGCGCGGGGCGTCGCCATCACCACTGGCCGACAGGCGCGGCGTGTCGGGAAACTTGTCGTCGAGATACTCGATGATGATGCTCGACTCCGGCACGTGATGGTCGTCCTCACCCACCAGAAACGGCACCTTGCCGATCGGATAGACCTCGCGATAGGCGGCATGCGCCTCCGGCGACATCAGGTTGACCTTTTCGGTGTCGATGTCGAGGCCTTTTTCAGCGATGGCGATGCGGACCTTCTGCGAGTAGGTGGACAGCGGGCTGTAATAGAGCTTCATGCGGCAATCTCCGGTGCAGAGTGGTGGCGTCAGGCAATGCCGTCGACGGGTCCTGGTGATCACGATGAGGGCATGTCCTCAAGCGCTTCGTGCAGGGTAAGCCATTCGGCTTCCAGCGCGTCCTTCTCCCCGCGCAGGACATCGCCCCTGGCCAGCAGTAACTGCAAGCGTTGCGCGTCCGCTCCCTCGGCGTACAGGGCCGGATCGGCCAGTTCGGCGTCGTTGTCGGCCATTGCCTTCTCGAGCTCGGGCAGCCGCGCTTCGATCTCACTGACGCGGCGCTGCTGGCGCTTGCGCTGGTTGGCGTCGGCGCGACGCTGGGCGTGGTCGCGATCATCCACCGCTCGACTGGCCTTGGTGGTTGATGCCGCGGCCGATGCCTTGAAATCGGCATTGGATTCGTTGCGGTTGCGCAGCCAGGCCGCGTAGTCGTCGAGGTCACCATCGAATGGCGCGACATGACCCTTTGACACCCGCCAGTAGCGATCGCTGACCAGACCAATCAGGTGGCGATCATGCGAGACCAGCACGATGGCGCCCTCGAAGTCGCTGAGCGCCTCAGCCAGCGCCTCGCGCATGTCGAGGTCGAGGTGATTGGTCGGCTCATCGAGCAGTAGCAGGTTGGGTCGCTGCCAGGCAATCAGCGCCAGTGCGAGGCGCGCACGCTCGCCACCGGAAAAACTGTCGATGCATTCGAAGGCGCGATCGCCGGGAAAGTTCCAGCGGCCGAGAAAGTCGCGGAAGGCCTGGGTCGGCTCATTCGGCGCGAGTTCACGCAGGTGGTCGACGGGACTGGTGCCGGCACGCAGCGCCTCGACGGTGTGCTGGGCGAAGTAGCCGATGACCAGATCGCCGTGCGCTTCGCGCTCGCCGGCCAGCAGGTCGATATCACCGACCAGCGACTTCACCAGCGTGGACTTGCCGGCGCCGTTGCGACCCAGCAGGCCGATGCGGTCACCCGATTCCAGCCCGAAATCGACGGCATCAAGAATCTTCGCCACGTGTTCGCCATCGCGATAGCCGCAGTCGGCATGGCGCAAGCGCAGCAGCGAATGCGGCAGCTTGGCGGGCTCGGGAAAACTGATGCGCAGGGCGCGCTCGGCGCGGACGGCTTCGGTGCCGGCCAGTTTTTCCAGTCGCTTGATCCGCGACTGCGCCTGCTTCGCCTTGCTGGCCTTGGCGCGGAAGCGGTCGACGAAAGACTGCAGGTGTGCGCGTTCGGCCTGCTCCTTCTCATGGGCAATCTGCTGCTGGCGCAGCTGCTCGGCGCGCTGGCGCTCGAAACTGGTGTAGTTGCCGACGTAGAGCTTCGCCCGGCCTTCGTGCAGGTGCAGGACGTGCGTGCAGGCGCCGTCGAGGAACTCGCGGTCGTGCGAGATCAGCAGCAGCGTGCCCTCGTAGCGAAGCAGCCACTGCTCCAGCCACAGCACGGCATCGAGGTCGAGATGGTTGGTCGGCTCGTCCAGCAGCAACAGGTCCGACGGCTGCATCAGCGCGCGACCGAGGTTCA
>JAGRJX010000090.1:0-4260 GCA_020442545.1 Lysobacterales bacterium | reverse complement strand
CCCAGGCCATGCAGCAGGCGACCGGCGCGCGCTTCGGCGTCGTAGCCACCCAGCTCTTCCAGCCGCTGGTGTGCGGTAGCAACACCTTCCCAGTCTTCGGCCTGCATCGCGGACTGCTCGGACACGCGCGCCGCCGCGACGTCCGCATCACCACCGAGCACGAAGTCCAGCGCGGAATCCGACAAGCCCGGTGTTTCCTGCGCGACACTGGCAATTCGCAGCTTCGCTGGACGGTCGATATCGCCGGCATCGGCCTCCAGTTCGCCCATCACCGCCGCGAACAATGACGACTTGCCGGCGCCGTTGCGGCCAACCACGCCGATGCGCCAACCGGCGTGAAGTGCGGCATCCACGCCGGACAGCAGCAGCCGCTCGCCGCGGCGCAGGGCGAAGTTTCGGAAGGCGATCATGAGGCGCGAAGTTTAGTTTGCCTATGTCCGATACGCACCCGGAAACCCAAAAGCGGAACGGGGCCCGAAGGCCCCGTCGCTGATCGGAAGCGGATGACCTTCCGACGCAGGCGGATGACTCAGGGGATCGCCTGCACGTCGATGCGCACGCGGATCGTGTCGCCCGGGTCGAAGTCGGTCTGCACATGACCGATGCGACCCTGGTAGTCGTAGGTGACGTCGTAGCCTACCAACTGCTGCTGGTCGCGATAGTCGGTGCGGACCGCGCAACGTTCCTGGCTGGTGCGCACCGTGCGCCCGCGCTGGTAGTAGCCGCCATTGCGCCGCTGCGCATCGTGCGCAGCGGCGGCGCCCAGCGCGACGCCGGCAATCGTGGCGATGTCACGGTCACGGCCGTGGCCAATCTGGTTGCCGATCAGGCCACCGATGATGCCGCCGAGCACTGCCGGCGTCTTGTCACGCGGGCCGTAGTAGCGGTCGGCTGTGCGGTACTGCACCGGCTCGCGCCAGCATTCCCGCGAGGAAACCGGCTGCGAGATGGTTTCGTGGAGCGGCTGGACGTCGACGACGCGGGCCACGTCGTAGTAACCGCTGTCTTGATAGCGCTCGTCATAACGCTGTGCCTGCACCGGGAGCGCCAGCAGCAGTGCCACGATCAGCAGCGCAGAAAGGCCAAGGATTCGTTGCATGGGATTCTCCCTGTTCGCGTCGAACCGCGACGCACCGACCAAAGCTAGGGCAGCACCGATGAACCGGCTTTTAACCCGGCTTCCGGGGCGGCAGCATGTTCAGCCAGGCGACAGCCAGACCGGCGCAGCGCGCGGCCTGGCGACCGAGCAGCGGACCCACATGACTGGTTTCGTGCAGGCGGACGAGGTTCGCGTCGAGAATCGTCCCCAGCACCAGACTGACCTCCGCTGGCACGTCCGTATCCGCCAGCGACACCTGAATCTGGACCGGGCAGGCCGGCTGCGCCACCGCGATCCCGGCGCGCGCGGCATTGAGCACGGCACCGGATTCGTCGCGCCAGCGGCGGAACGCGTACAGCCTTGCCGCGTCGTCGGCGTCGGGCATGGCGCGTCTGGTGGACGCGATGCTGGCGTCGCATCCCCAGGGAATGATCGGCGGATACGGATCTCGCGTCAGCAGGCGTTCGTGCAGCGGCGACGGCGGTACCGGATTGAGCAGCACCAGCGCACGCGCTGACACCTCATTCGCCAACGAGAGCGCCAGCAGTCCGCCCAGGCTCGCGCCGACCAGCACCGGCTCCGCCTCGCCCTGGACTGTCCGCGACAGTTGCTCACGGTAGTGATTGAAGGTGGTCGCCGTCAGTCCGCCAGCTGCGGGCTCGAGGTCTGGCGCGTAAACCTGATAGCCCGCCGCCTCGAACACGCGCCGCCACACGTTCCACTCCCAGCCGCCGCCACCGGCACCGTGGATCATCAACACGCTGGATTCGCGATTCGTCATGCGCGCAGTGTGCGTTGGCACGCCATCTGCCGCCAACCGGCAATCCGCGCTTGACCGATCCGCCAGCGAGTGAAAGGCTATCGATGACGGCCCGGCAAGGGCCGCCCCGCCATGACCGCCTGCGACGCGCGGACCGCGTCGATGGCCAGGAGCCTGCACGACAGAAACAATCGAGGCGAAAGCGTCACTGTGTGAGGGCGCATTTTCGACGATTTGCCGGCCTGTAGTCGTTCTACAGGCCAAGAAGCGGCGGGAATACGCACCGCACAGTGGCGATTGCAGCCCGGTTGGATTTTGTCGCGCAGGCTCCTTGGTCCCGCGCAGACGACCATGACGGTATCGACGGGCGATCCGGCCTCCGGACGCGCCGACGATGCCGCCGGGTGCCGCGCCGACGCCGTTCGCGACAAGCGCCACGCACCCGCCGCAACGCCGGCCAACCCTGGCCCCGCCCGGACCATTCCGGCCGGGCCGCCGCACGCTCCCCGGCTTCATGATCTCTGGGGAGGGAACATGCCCGGCTACAGCACCGAAAACATCAGGAACATCGCCCTCGCAGGCCATGCGGGCGCCGGCAAAACCACGCTTTTCGAAGCCCTGCTGCAGGCCGGCGGCGAAATCCAGACGGCAGGCACCATCGAGCGCGGCAACACCGTGTCCGATTTCGATCCGATGGAGAAGGAGCATGGTCATTCGATCAACTCCACCATCGCCTCGATTGACCATGGCGGCGTGCACATCAACCTGATCGACACGCCCGGCTACGCCGACTTTCGTGGCCCGACAGTTTCGGCACTGGCCGCGGTCGAGACCTGCGCCGTGGTCGTCGATGCCGCCGCCGGGATCGAACACAGCACGCAGCGGATGATGGACTACGCCAAGGCCCGGCGGCTGTGCCGGCTGATCATCGTCAACAAGATCGACAGCGACGGAGCCAACCTGTCGGCCCTGGTCGACGAACTGCGTCAGACTTTCGGCAGCGAATGCCTGCCGATCAACCTGCCAGCGGAAGGCGGGACCCGGGTTTCCGACTGCTTCTTCAAGCCCGAGGGCGACAGCGACTTCTCCTCCGTGGCCGATGCGCACCAGCAGATCATCGACCAGGTGGTCGAAATCAATGAAGACGTGATGGGCCACTACCTTGAAGACGGTGAGGAAGGCCTGTCCGGACAGGAACTGCACGACGCTTTCGAGCAATGCCTGCGCGAAGGGCATCTGGTGCCGATCTGCTTTGTCTCCGCGCGCAGCGGCGCCGGCGTGAAGTCGCTGCTGACGCTGATCGAGAAGCTGCTGCCGAGTCCGCTGGAAGCCAACGCGCCGCCGTTTGTGAAAGGTGAAGGCGATGCCGCCCAGCCCATCGAGCCGACGCCGGATGCCGGAAAGCACGTCATCGCCGACGTGTTCAAGATCATCAACGATCCCTTCGTCGGCAAGCTCAGCGTGTTCCGCATCTACCAGGGCACGGTGCGCCGCGACACCCAACTGCTGATCGACGACGGCAAGAAGCCGTTCAAGGTCGGCCATCTGTTCAAGCTGCGCGGCAAGGAGCATGTTGAAATCGACGACGCCATTCCCGGCGACATCGCCGCCGTGGCCAAGGTCGAGGACATCCACTTCGACGCCGTGCTGCACGACTCGCACTCCGAGGACCACATCCACCTCGAACCGCTGCCCTTCCCGCAGCCCATGTTCGGCCTCGCCATCGAGCCCAGGCACAAGGGCCAGGAGCAGAAGCTGTCCAACGCCATCCACAAGCTGGGCGAGGAAGACCCCTGCTTTCATCTGGAACACAACAAGGAGCTGAACGAAACGGTAATCCGAGGGTTGGGCGAGCTGCACCTCAAGGTGATGCTGGAACGCATGAAGGAGCGCTACAGCGTCGAAGTGGACACGCGCCCGCCGCGCATCGCCTATCGCGAGACGATCTCCGCGCGGGCCGACGGCCATCACCGGCATAAGAAGCAGACCGGTGGCGCCGGCCAGTTCGGCGAAGTGTTCCTGCGCATCGAGCCGCTGCCTCGTGGCGACGGTTTCCAGTTCGCCGATGAGGTGAAAGGCGGCACCATTCCCGGCCAGTTCCTGCCCGCCGTCGAGAAAGGCGTGCGGCAGGTGCTGGATGGCGGTGCGATTGCCGGCTACCAGCTTCAGGACGTGAAGGTGATCGTGTATGACGGCAAGCACCATCCTGTCGATTCCAAGGAGGTCGCCTTCGTCGCTGCCGGCAAGAAGGCTTTCCTTGATGCGATATCGAAGGCGCGACCAATCGTGCTGGAGCCGATCGTCAACCTCGACGTGGCCGTGCCGGAATCCCACGTCGGCGACGTCACCGGCGGCCTCGCCAGCAAGCGCGCGCGCATCAACGGCACCGACGCCCTGCGCG
>JAGRJX010000375.1 GCA_020442545.1 Lysobacterales bacterium | reverse complement strand
TTCAACGACCAGGATGCGCCCGTCTTCCATTCGCAGCAGAAAGTCGGGATAGAAGCGCTGCCTGGAAGTGGGCAGCGAGAACGCGCCCGGCTTGCGTTCGACGTTGCGAATCCAGTCGCGCACGTCATCAAGCTGGTTGGCGATAAATTCGGCACATTCGAACTCTTCGCCCTGCGACTTCAAGTTGCCGATCTGCGGGAAGAAGTGTTTAGGCAGGCTCACCGAACCGTTGTACTGCCAGTCCCAGGCATAGCGGCCTGCCGAAAACACGCACTCAAGCCGTTCATCGGCGCTGAGTCGCGATTCATCCTCGATCAATGCCAGAAACCGCTGGCGATGACCGGTCGCCCGCACTCGCTGGATACGTTCGGCGAGCAGGTCGCGCAGGTGCGCCTTGCGGAAAATCAGTTCCTCCAGAGGAAATTCGCGCGTGCCCTGCAAATGATCAAGCGCGCCGGACAGCCAGGCCGCCAGTTCTTCCGCATCGATGTCCTGATCAACGAGCCGCCGCTCCAGCCACCACAACAGGTCTGTTTCGCTGACGGACTCGCGGATACCGACCAGGTTCATCTGCACCTGCAGGCGCTCCATCGAGTCGATATTCAGTTTGCCCCGTTCGGTCATCTCCAGACGGCGACGCTGCAGTGCCTCGAACTGACGCGGAAACGCGGTGTCATCCAGCAGGCCATCCACTTCCGCCATCGATAGCGTGCCTTCCAGCGCTGATGCTTCATCAAGATCGGCCAGCCAGTCGCCCTGCGCGTAGGCCAGCCGCGGGACCGCAAAGGTTTCGCCGCGTTCCGACGGCGTTGGCTGTTCCGGGCCGACCGGCGACACCAGTCTGGCGAAGGCATCCTCAACAGCGACTACCGATGCCTTGTCCGGCAAGGCGGCTTTCAGCGCCTTCTGATCGGCGGACGACCACTCGCCGCGCAAGGTCATGCTGCCGGTTTCCGGCGAGACATCCAGCTTCTTCTCGATCCGCTTGCGCGCCGCATCGGCGGTGTGACTGAAATCCGGCAGTTGCAGCCGTCCTTCGCCATCCACCGGCAATTCGATGCTCACGCTTTGCTGGCTGCGCAGCAGATCGCTGGTTTCCGGGTCGGACGTGTAGATCAGGTCCTTGACGTCCTGCCGTTCGAAGCCGGCATGCACCAGTCCATCCCGCAGTGAGGTGGCGACTGACAGGATGTTGGCGGATGCCGCAAAGGCATAGGCTCGGTTCAGCGCCTCGACCTGCTTGCGGCAGACATTCGGCATCCGCAACACGCGACCCAGCAACTGTTCCAGCGCCGTGTGCGTGCTGCTGCCGCGAAAGCTCATCAGCACATAGGCTTCCGGCCAATCCCAGCCTTCGCGCAGCTTGTCGGCGGTAATCACGAAGCGCAGGCTGGCCGGATCGGCCGCATCCAGTTCGTCCACGCCGGTCGCCGAGCGCGCAATCTGCACGGCCGGAACATCGAAATCATCGATCAGCGCCTGCCGCACGCGATCCACGGTCATTGCATCCGGGTTGTCCTTCTGCTGGCGCTCGGCCTGCAGCAGCATGATCGGGCGCAGGGCTTCGCCGGTTGCGGCAAGTTCTTCTTGCGCGGCGGCCTGCAAACGATCCAGACAGGCGATCGCCTCGCGCAGGGCGATCTGCCAGTTGCCGTGCGCGGCCATCTCGACCGGCAGCTTGATCATGTCCGCGCCCTGCAGCGTGGACGCCGACACCGAATACAGCACGTTCGAGGGCTGATGCAGACGGTCCGGCGTGGCGGTGAGTTCCAGCACGGCGCAGGGATCGAGCCGCGCCAGCGTGTCGAAAGCCAGCTCCGTGCCCTGGTTGTGCGCCTCATCGACGATCACGAACGGACGGCGCCGTTTAAGCGCATCCACCAGCGACCAGCCGGGCGCATCCACGCCGCGAAAATGATCCATCAGCGCGCCATTGGGCTTGTACACCGCCAGCCGGTCGGTGTCGGCCTGCTTGAACGCCTGCATGGTCGCCACGATCACCGTGTCGTGGGCGTCCAGTACGGCGGGCGATATGCCCAGGGCTTCATCGATGTCGAGCACGGCCACGTCGCCCAGCAGCATGCGCAGTTCGTCGTGCAGCAGCTCGCCCGGCGTGCGCAGCATGCGCAGGGTCTGGCTGCGGATGGCGTCGCTGGGCACCAGCCACAGGGTCAGGCTGCTGCCTGCGGTCAACAATTGCCGCTTGAAGCGCGCGATGGCGTGACCGGCCAGCAGGGTCTTGCCACCGCCGGTGGGAATGCGCAGGCAGACTACCGGCACATCCGCCTCGGCCAGCGCGGCAGGCGCGTGGTAGGGAATCCGGATGCCGAAATGACGCTTGGTGCAGCGCTCGAAGGCATCGCGACTGGCC
This sequence comes from Lysobacterales bacterium, assembly GCA_020442545.1. GTDB lineage: Bacteria > Pseudomonadota > Gammaproteobacteria > Xanthomonadales > Xanthomonadaceae > JACKOX01. The sequence continues at coordinate 600 of JAGRJX010000375.1, read as the reverse complement.
TGCCCGCTGCCCGGTTGGGCTTCGGCTATTTCACGATAGGCCTGAAGGAATCCTTCGTAGGCATCGAGCGCATCACTCTGGTAGTCCTTGATCCGGCTCATGCGTCCCTCAGTCCCCTTTTTTCCGCGTCGCACGCCTGGCGGCAAGCGGCTTGAGCGCGCGGGTGCTGGCATCGAAAGCGGCATCCACCGGCCTGGCCAGTGCAGCCTGCTCGCGCCGGAACGCGGCGTACTGCTGCTCGGCATGTTTGAGCGCTTCGGTGTGCTTCACCTTGCCGGCATGATCCAGCACCTCACGGCCACCCAGACGCAGAAAGTCGTCCAGCTTGGCGATCCAGTCGGCCATGGTCATCAGCTGGCGGTTCAACGCCTGCAGTTCGGCGAATTCCAGATAGGCGGTGACGATGCGGTTCAGGGTGTCCAGCTCGTCGGCTTCAAGGTAGTTCTTGGCGATGCCGACGTCCTGCTTGCGCGGCGCGCTGCCGCTCCAGCTCAGCAGGCCGGCGTTCGGCTTGCCGGCGTCCGAGCGCGCCTTCACCACTTCGGCGGCGGTGTGCCCGTGCGCAGCCCAGTGCATCTTGTTCTGCACGGTCTGGAAGAA
>JAGRJX010000089.1 GCA_020442545.1 Lysobacterales bacterium | reverse complement strand
GACGCTGAAGAACCTGCGCGACCAGGGCAATCCGGTGATCGTGGTCGAACATGACGAGGACGCCATCCGACAGGCCGACCACATTGTCGACATTGGTCCGGGTGCCGGCGTACACGGCGGCGAGATCGTGGCTCAGGGCCAGTTGGAGGACATCCTCGCCAGCGAACGCTCACTGACCGGCGACTACCTGTCGGGTCGCCGCGAGATCGCGGTTCCGAAAACGCGCAACCGGCCCGACCCGAAGCTGATGCTGCATCTCAACGGCGCAACCGGAAACAACCTGAAGAACGTCGACCTGGCGATTCCGTCGGGCCGCTTTGTCTGCGTCACGGGCGTGTCGGGCTCGGGTAAGTCGACGCTGATCAACGACACGCTGTACCGCATGGCCGCCAACGAACTGAACGGCGCCAGCCACACCCCGGCACCGTATCGCAGCGTCGACGGGATGGATCTGTTCGACAAGGTGGTCGATATCGATCAGTCGCCCATTGGCCGCACGCCGCGCAGCAATCCGGCCACCTACACCGGCCTGTTCACGCCACTGCGCGACCTGTTTTCCCAGGTGCCGGAATCACGCGCGCGTGGCTATGCGCCGGGACGCTTCAGCTTCAACGTCCGCGGCGGCCGCTGCGAGGCCTGTCAGGGCGACGGACTGATCAAGGTGGAGATGCACTTCCTGCCCGACGTCTATGTGCCCTGCGACGTCTGCCACGGCAAGCGCTACAACCGTGAAACGCTGGAAATCCTCTACAAGGGCTACACCATCCACGACGTGCTGGAGATGACCGTCGAGGATGCACTCGGCCTGTTCGACGCCATCCCGCCGATTGCCCGAAAGCTCGAGACGCTGATGGACGTGGGGCTGAGCTACGTCAAGCTCGGCCAGAGCGCGACCACACTGTCCGGCGGCGAAGCGCAACGCGTGAAGCTGTCGCGTGAGCTGTCGCGTCGCGACACCGGGCGCACGCTGTATATCCTTGACGAACCGACCACCGGCCTGCACTTCCACGACATCGAGCACCTGCTGCTGGTGCTGCATCGGCTGCGCAACGATGGCAATACCGTCGTGGTCATCGAGCACAATCTCGATGTGATCAAGACCGCTGACTGGATTGTCGATCTCGGCCCCGAAGGCGGCCATCGCGGCGGCCAGATCATTGCCGAAGGGACGCCGGAAGAGATCGCCGCCAATCCTGATTCACACACCGGACGCTTCCTCGCACGCCTGTTGCCGAACGCGAAAACCAAGCCGGCGGCGAAAAAGGCACCCGCCGCAAAGAAGTCCACGGCCCGCAAGAAGACTGCCGCCAAGAAATCGAAGAACGCCGCATGAACCACGACGACTGCAGCCGCGAGCACCTGCAACGCAGTGTCATCGACGTGCGCTGGGGCGACATGGATGCCTTCAACCACGTCAACAACGCCACCTATCTGCGTTACATCGAGCAGGCGCGTATCGAATGGTTCGAGTCGTTGGGCGATGTCTGGCTGACCGATGCCATCGCGCCGATCATGGCGGCCGCCCAGGTCAACTACCGGCGTCCCATCGAGTACCCGGCGAAAGTCGTGGTCGATCTCTTTGCTGACAAGCGCGGCAGCAAGAGCATCACCGTCGGCCACCGCATCATCGATGCCAACGATGCCGACTGCATCTATGCCGACGGCGACGTCGTGATCGTCTGGGTGAATCGCGCTACCGGAAAAAGCGTGCCGCTGCCGGCATTCGCCGGCGGTAACGGCCAGACCCGTTTCGCGTCGGGGAAGCATGCCCCGGGTTTCAGGGTGCGTCGCAGCTGATTTCAGGGCGCTTCGCGGCTGACCACGAATTCGACGAGAACTTCCTCCACGTCCTCACCATCGGCGAAGCACAGCCAGATCGGGATGTGCTGACCGGGCGAGACATCCGAGCGAGGTGACATCAGCATCAGGTGCAGGCCGCCAGGCTCGAACGTCAGGGTTGCTCCCGAGTCAATGTCCAGGTCGCCGGCAGGGCGCATCTTCGATACGCCATCCTCGACGAAGGAACGGTGAATGCTGACATCGCCAAAAGCGTCGCTGCGCGAGCCCACCAACTGCCGCGTTTCGCCGCCGCGATTCGCCAACGTGAAGTAACCGGCCAACATCATCGCGCCAGGCGGAGCGGCACGAATCCAGGCCTGGGTGACGGCGAATTCGTCGTTACCCTGCGCAAGCTCGCCCGACGACCGCGGCGTAGAGGCGGGTTCAGCCATCACAGTCGGCGCTGCTGACTGTCCTGACGTGGCGTTTTCGGTCGACTCATTGGAAGAACAGGCCGCCAGACTGGCGCTCAACGCCAGGACCAGCAGCCCACGGGACCACGCATTCCGATCGAACGTCTGTTTCATGGCGATATGATATCGCGACAAGGCACCCCACCGGTGTGACACGAACATCTTGTGACGCGAAAACCCAAGGAGAGGCACATGCTGGAGCGCATCGAACACGACCGCATCCTGGAGCTGAAACTGGCACGACCGCCAGTAAATGCGCTCAACCGCGAACTGCTGACCGCGCTGCGCTCGGCCATCGTTTCCACCCCGGAACAGGGATTCGACGGGCTTTTCCTCAGCGGCGGCGAATCGGTGTTCTCCGCCGGACTCGACGTGCCGGAACTGCTGACTCTGGATCGCGATGAGCTGGAAGCCTCGTGGCGCAGCTTCTTTGCGGTCTGTCAGGCGCTGGCAGAATCGCCAATCCCCGGCGTTGCCGCAATCGGTGGCCATAGCCCGGCTGGCGGCGCGGTGCTGAGTCTGTTCTGCGACTATCGCGTGATGGTGCGCCGTCCCGAGGACGAGAAGCCGGCCATGATCGGTCTCAACGAAACCCAGGTCGGACTGGTCGTGCCCGAATGCATCCAGTACGTGTTCCGCCGCCTGGTCGGCCATCACACCGCGGAACGGCTGCTGGTGGCCGGCGCAATGATCGATGCCGGCCACGCCTTCCGCATCGGCATGGTCGATGAACTCGCCGAACCGGGTGACGTGGAAGACGCTGCAAAGCGCTGGCTACAGTCACACCTCGCCCTGCCGCAGCAGGCCATGCAGACGACCCGGAAGATTGTCCGTGCCGACATTGTCGAAGCGATCAATGATCCGGATCGACTGAAGCTGGACGTGTTTCTCGATGCCTGGTTCGGCAAGGAAACCCAGGCCGTGCTGCACGGACTGGTGGCCCGCCTCAAGGGCGGCTGAGGCCCGGACACCCGCGGGGAAGCGACGTTTGAGGCGAGAAGTACGCTGCGCTTGGACAGTTCTTCGACGGTTTGCCTGGCCGCAGCGGTACGGCAGGCCAGCAAATAGCGAAAAAATGCACCGCGCAGAGCGTTTCGCAGGCCGGATGGCTGCTGCCGCGCAGGCTCCTAGCCCCTGGCGACAGGACGTGCCGCGTCGGCAACCCATTCACTCCACGAGCCGGCGTAGACGCGAGCACCGGCAAGGCCGGCATGCTGCATGGCCAACGCATGATGGCAGGCAGTAACGCCGGATCCGCACATCAGCAGCGTCTGTTCTACCGCGGTGTCGCCCAGCAGCTGATCGAACTCCTCACGCAGCACCGCTGCCGGCTTGAAGCGGCCATCGGGGCGCAGATTGGCGACGTAAGGCCGGTTGACCGCACCGGGAATGTGCCCGGCGATACGGTCAAGCGGCTCGATCTCGCCGCGAAAACGCTCCGGCGCACGGGCATCGACCAGCGCCCCGCCCTGCGTGGCCATGCGCGCGGCGACGACCGCCGTGCTGGCGATGCGGCGGACATCAAAGCGTCCGCGGTAGCGGGATGGCTCGGGATCTGCTGGCCAGCCGCTCTCGGTGCGCCCACCGGCCTTTGTCCAGGCCTGGATACCGCCATCCAGCACGGCGACCTGCGGGTGCCCGAAGAGACTCAGCATCCACCACAGCCGCGCGGCCATGCTGCCATCGCTGCTGTCGTAGACCACCACCGGCTGATCTGGCGTCAATCCCCAGCGCGACAGCGTGTCGGAAAACGTCGATGCGCCCGGCAGCGGGTGACGTCCACGCCCCTCGATGGTCAGGTCGGACAGGTCGCTGTCCAGATTGGCATAGAGCGCACCCGGCAGGTGCGACGCCAGAAACGCGCGACGACCGGCGTCCGCGTCGCGCAGGTCGAAGCGGCAGTCGAACAGGCGTAGGCGACCTTCACCCAGCTGCGTCGCCAGGCTCTCCACCGATACCAGCGTCTGTTGACTCATGTCTTCCTGCCTTCGATCCGATCACGCAGATTGACCAGCATAGCGGCTGTTGCGCCCCAGATGCGGTGATCGCCGTAGCGAACCTGCCAGTAGTGCCGACGTTTGCCGCGAAAGTCACCTGCGTGGCGCTGCAGGTGGCGCCGGTCCAGCAGGAACGACAGCGGTGCTTCAAATACCTCGTCGACTTCGGCGGGATCGGCGGTCAGCGCAAAGCCGGGGCGCAGTCGCGCAACCAGCGGCAACACGCGAAACCCGGTAATGGTGACGTAGGGATCCAGATAGCCGAGCGGCTCGACGTGTGCCTCGGGAAGCCGGATTTCCTCCCACGCTTCGCGCAGGGCTGCCTCACGCGGCCCTGCATCACCGGGGTCGATACTGCCGCCGGGGAAGCTGATCTGACCGCCGTGGTGAGTGAGTGTCACCGTGCGCCGCGTCAGCAGGACGCCTGGTGCCGCGTGTGGGTGGTCGACGATGCCGACCAGCACCGCCGCTTCACGGAAGACGTGGCCACTGGGCAGCAGATCCGCGAGTTCCGCACGGTTCCAGCCGCTACCGCATGGCGGATGATCCAGCGGGTGCAGTCGACCACCAAGCTCCGACAGCGCCGTACCGGCCGCGGACGGCCTCACCCCACGATATCCAGCGTGACGCCGGGCAGCGAAACGCTGTCCGCTGACCGCCGCAGGGCGCGCTCCTCACGCTCAGGCAGGATGTCGTCCATCAGCCGCGCACGCTGCCCATCGCTGTAGCGCTGCCAGTTGGCGATCTCCTCGCCGCTGCGAAAGCAGCCGGTACATTGCCCGAGCGCATCCAGCGTGCACACGCCGATGCAGGGACTCTGGATTGCCGTCATCTTCCGTTGCGGCTGACGAGGAACCTGCCCTCGTCAGCCATGACTGTCTTACTTGACCGACACCAGGGTCACGTCGAACACCACGGCCTGGTTCGGACCGATTGGCGAGCGCGGGGTGTCGCCGTAAGCCTTGGCCGCCGGCAGGAAGATCTCCCAGCGAGCGCCCGTCTTCATCAGCGGCAGAACGTCCTTGAGGCCTTCGATCGGCGCTTCGGAAACCTTCAGCACCGCGGGCTGATTGTTGGTGTAGGTGCTGACGAATTCCGGACCATCCGCAATCGAACCGCGGAAATTGATGGTCACTTCACTGGCTGCCGTCGGGCGCGCGCCATTGCCTTCCTCGATCACGCGGTACTGGATGCCGCTGGGCATGGCGATAATGCCGGTCTTGGCGCGATTGCTGGCAAGGAAGCGGTCGCTCTTCGCCTTGTTTTCGGCGGAGACCTTGTCGAATTCGGCCTTGGCCTTGGTCATCAGCTCCTGCTGCATCTTGCCCATGGCTTCGCGCATTTCCGCCTCGGGAACGCTAGGGTTGCGCTTGGCGTAGCCATCCTGGATCGCCTTGATCACGGTGTTGAGATCAATGTCGATACCACGCTCGGAGAAGTCATGCCCCAGCTGGTAGCCAATCGAGTAGCTCAGCTTGCCCTTTTCGCTGCTGGTGTCCTGCGCCACGGCGACGCTCATGCTCAACGCCGCGACCAGCGCGACCATCCAACGCAACTTCATGCGAAAAACCTCCTGGAAGAGTTCGCCACGATCCAATGAGCGTGACAAGAAACGGGACGGCCAGGCCGCCCCGAGAGAGCGCACAAGGATACCCTTGCCGGCCCGTATTGACCACTGCCGGTACGAACAGGTTCCCGAACTCGGCAAGCAGGTCCATGCCCGCTACCATTCGGCCTCCTTCCCTTTCGGAGATGGCCCATGGGCTACCAGAACCTGCTGATCGAGAATCGCGGCGCAGTGCGTCAAATCGTCATCAACCGACCCGAAAAACTCAATGCACTCAACCATCTAACGGTGGACGAGCTGCATCTCGCCTTTGACCAGGTGGCCGCCGATGACGATGTGCGGGTGGTCGTGCTTGCCGGTGCTGGCGGCAAGGCATTTGTTGCCGGTGCGGATATCTCCGAGCTGAACACCCTGTCACCGGTACAGGCGCTGGCCTTCTCGCGCCGCGGCCAGGCGCTGATGCTGAAGATCGAGCACCTCGGCAAGCCGGTGATCGCGGCTATCGGCGGCTACGCGCTGGGCGGCGGCATGGAACTGGCGATGAGCTGCCACCTGCGCATTGGCTCGGAAAAGGCGAAGCTCGGCCAGCCGGAAATTGCACTGGGTCTGATTCCGGGCTTCGGCGGCACCCAGCGCCTGCTGCGTCTGGCCGGACGCGCGGCGGCGCTGGAACTGTGCCTGCTCGGTGATCCCATCGACGCGGCGCGCGCCCACGCACTGGGCGCGCTGAACCAGGTCGTGGAACCAGATTCGCTGGATGAAACCGTCAACGCCCTCGCGGACCGCCTCGCCGCCTCGGCACCGCATGCCCTGCGCGGTGTGCTGGACGCGGTCATCGTCGGCGGCGAGTGCGGCCTGCAGCAGGGGCTCGACTACGAAACGCAGGCGTTTGCCGTCTGCGCCTCCACCGAAGACATGCGTGAGGGCACTTCCGCCTTCCTCGAACGCCGCAAGGCCGTGTTCAGCGGTCGATAACGACGACGGCAGCGTGGCGCGGTGAGTCGCCGCGCTTCGCGCTGGCTGCGAAGGAGTGAGAAAGGTTAGAAAAAGCAGGAGTTTGGCGCTTTCTGTACATCGACACTCTTCGTATCCGCAACCGTTCCGGCCACAAAAAAGCCCCGCACCGCGGGGCTTTTTCAAATCACGAATCACGAATCACGAATCACGAATCACCAATCACCAATCACCAATCACCAATCACCAATCACGGCTCTTGACTCAATCGCCCATCAGCTTCTGACGATGCTCCCAGCGCTCCTGTGCATCGAGGCAAAGGGTGGCGATCGGTCGTGCTTCCAGTCGCTCGATACCGATTTCCTCGCCGGTTTCCTCGCAGTAGCCGTAGTCGCCTTCGTCGACGCGCTTCAAGGCCTTGTCGATCTTGCCGATCAGCTTGCGGTAACGGTCCCTGGTGCGAAGCTCCAGCGAGTTCTCGGTTTCGCGGGTGGCGCGCTCGGCCTCGTCGCCCACGTCGCGAACCTCCTCGCGCAGGTTGTCGATGGTCTGCTGGGATTCCTCAACCAGATCGCTGCGCCAGGTCAGCAGCTTTTGCCGGAAGTACTCGAGCTGTCTGGCGCTCATGTACTCCTCCTTGGCGCCCGGCGTGTAGCCCTTCGGCAAATCAACGCGCTCCGGCAGCGGCGGACGCGCCGGCAACGGCGAGCCCTGGTTGCCGCTCCGTGGCACGGCGCGCGCACGGCCACCGCCGGACTTGCGCGATGTTGCGGTTGTCGTCCTGGTCGCTGTCGTCGCCCTCTTCATTGGTTTCGCTTCCTTGCGAGTATTGGCTGACCGGGCTGCAGGCCTGCTGGCAGCCTTCCTGGCTGAAGGTTTGGCCGCCTTCGCGACCGCTTTCCTGGCCGCTGCCTTCTTTGCCGGCGTCTTCCTGGCTACGGCCTTCTTCGCGATGGCCTTCTTTGCCGCAGTCTTCTTGGCTGCGGGCTTCTTGGCTACGGGCTTCTTCGCCACCGTCTTTCTGGTCACGGGCTTCTTTGCTGCGCTCTTCTTCACAGCCGTCCGGGCCGCCGTCTTTTTCGCCGGCACCTTCTTGGCGACCGGCTTCCTGGCCGCTGTCTTCTTGCCTGCCGCCTTCTTGGTGGCGACCTTCCTGGCGGCCGACTTGCCGGCGCTGCCGGCCTTGGCCTTGGCCTTGCTTGCCTGCACCGGCCTTGCGGTGCTGGCTCTGGATTTCTTCTTTGCTGCCACGATTGCCTTCCTGATGCTCTGAGGCGAATGGTGCCGGCCACACAGTTGAGGGCCGGCGGCCGCGTGTTATAGCCTAGTCGGATGACGGCAGCAACCGCCGCCCGCCCTTTTTCGATGGCCCCGCCGACACGGTCGATGCCTGCGGCAAGGCCAGCCACGGAACGACCGTGAAAGCCCTGCTACTCCTGCTGCTGCGCGGCTACAAGCGATTCATCAGTCCGATGCTGGGCCAGCGCTGCCGCTTCGAGCCCAGCTGCTCAGTCTACGCCATGCAGGCGATCAACCGATTCGGCAGCCTGCGCGGCACCTGGATGGCCGCCAGACGGCTGGCGCGCTGCCACCCGCTGCACCCGGGCGGCTACGATCCCGTCCCAGAGAGAGAATCTCTACCGCAGGCCACCCCTTCCGCTTCCAAAAAGGCCCCGCCGCCATGACCTCCACCCTGTTCGTGAATGCCCGCATCGTCAGCGATGGCAAGGAATTCGACGGCCACCTCCGGGTCATCGGCGACCGCATCAGCAGCATCGGACCATCACTGAGCGCGCGCGACGGCGAAGCCGTGATCGATGTCGGCGGCCGCTGGCTGCTGCCCGGCATGATCGATGACCAGGTCCACTTTCGTGAACCGGGCATGACCCACAAGGGCGACATCGCAAGCGAATCGCGCGCGGCCGTGGCCGGCGGCATCACCAGCTACATGGAAATGCCCAACACCAACCCGCCGGCCACCGACCACGAAGGCCTGGAGAACAAATACAACCTCGCCCGTGGCCGCAGCCCGGCCAACTACGCCTTCTATTTCGGCGGCACCAACGACAACCTGGAAGCCATCCGCACGCTGGACCCGAAGGCCACGCCGGGCTGCAAGGTGTTCATGGGCGCTTCCACCGGCAACATGCTGGTAGACAACCCGAAAACACTGGAAGGCATTTTCGAGCACACGCCGGTGCCGATCATCACCCACTGCGAAGACACGCCGATGATCGAGGCCACGCAGGCGCGGATCGTCGCCAAGAAGGGTGAAGCCAACGTCAGCGCGATGGATCATCCGGATATCCGCTCGCGCGAAGCCTGTCTGAAGTCCTCGCGCCTGGCCGTGGCGCTGGCCAGGACCCACGGCACACGCCTGCACGTCCTGCACATCAGCACCGCAGACGAACTGGCACTGTTCGAGCCCGGCCCGCTCGAAGGAAAGCGCATCACTGCGGAGACCTGCGTTCATTTCCTCGCCTTTGATCGCGCCGACTACGCAACGCTCGGCAACTTCATCAAATGCAATCCGTCGATCAAGGAGGCCAGCGACCGCGAGGCGCTGATCCGCGCGCTGGTCGAGGATCGCATCGACGTGCTGGCCACCGACCACGCGCCGCACACGCTGGAAGAGAAGCAGAAGCCCTACCTGCAGGCGCCGTCCGGCCTGCCGCTGGTGCAGTACGCGCTGGTGTCGGCGCTGGAGCTGGTGCATGACGAGCGCATCGAACTGACGCACCTGGTGCAGAAACTCTGCCACGCCCCGGCGCAACTGTTCGACGTCAAGGATCGCGGCTACCTGCGCGAGGGCATGTTCGCTGACATCGCCATCGTCGATCCGGACCATGCCTTCACCGTGCAGCGCGAGGACGTGCTGTCGAAATGCGGCTGGTCGCCGTTCGAGGGCCGCCGCTTCCGCTCCAGCGTCTGGCAGACCTGGGTCAACGGCGAATGCGTCTATCGCGATGGCGCGCTGACCGGCGTCATCGCCGGGCGTCGCATGGAGTTCAGCCGTTGATCGCCCTGCACAGACCTTACGGGTTTTTCCTCGTCGCGCTTCCGCTGAACGGTGCAGCCATCGCCTGCGACCAGCCGGAATTGCCGACACAGATCCAGCAGGGTGCGTTGGCCGAAGGCTGCGTTCCAGCCGGTTCACGACTGTGGCTCGGTGAACGCGAAGTCAGCGTTGATCCCGATGGCCGCGTGGTGTTTGGCATCGGTCGTGATGAAGCCTCGCCGCTGACACTGCGCTGGCGCGATGCCAACGGCACGGAAACGTCGCTGTCGGTGCCGGTGAAGTCCCGCGACTGGAAAATCGAACGCATTGACGGCCTGCCGCAGCAGACCGTCACGCCCGATCCGAAGATCGCCGAGCGCATTGGCCGCGAGCAGCGCGCCGTCGCCGCCACCCGCGTCGAGGATCGCTTCGACAAGGCCTGGCGTGCTGGCTTCATCCGCCCGGCCAAAGGCCGCATCAGCGGCGTCTATGGCAGCCAGCGCATCCTCAACGGCACGCCGAAGAACCCGCACTACGGCCTGGACATCGCCGTCGGCACCGGCACGCCGATCAAGGCGCCGGCAGGCGGCGTGGTCAGCTTCGCTGATCCCGACCTCTACCTCACCGGCGGCACGGTGCTGATCGACCATGGCCACGGCCTCAACTCCAGCTTCCTGCACATGAGCCGCCTCGACGTGAACGTCGGCGACCGCGTCGAACAGGGCCAGGTCATCGGCGCCGTCGGCGCCACCGGTCGCGCCACCGGCCCGCACCTGCACTGGGGCTTCAACTGGTTCGACGTGCGACTGGACCCTGCTTTGCTGCCAGCGCCGGTAACGAAGAAAGCAACAGCACAGAAAAACTAGCGCTGAGCGATCCGGAGTCGAGCCTTGAATCCATCCGAGATCATTTCGCAATTGTTTGGAAAGGCCTGGTGGCTGCTAGCAGTGCTCCTGGTGCCAATCGTTATCAAAGCCGCGTTGCAGGTTCCGGCAATCAAGGGCGCGTTCGGTGAATGGCTGCTCGCACTGAGCATCAAATTCAAACTGCCGAAGGACCGCTACAAAGCCTTCCACAACCTGATCCTGCCGACACCTGACGGCACGACCCAGATTGATCATGTCATCGTCTCCCGTCACGGCATTTTCGTCGTGGAGACGAAAACCATGAGCGGCCGGATATTCGGCTCGGAGCACCAGCCTCGCTGGACTCAAAGCATCTACGGCAAATCGTATCTGTTTCAAAATCCGCTCAGACAAAACTACAAGCACGTCAAGGCACTGGAAGCCCTGCTGGGGATTCCAACCGAGGACATTCATTCCGTTGTCGTGTTCCTTGGAAGCTGTGAGTTCAGATCAGAAATGCCGGATAACATCATGTTTGGCGGTGACTTCGCAAACTACGTCAAACACTTCAGCTCGCAGGTTTTCACGGAGCATGAGCTGTCTGAAATCATCGAAAAGACCAGTGGCAGTGTCGTCTCCACAGCGTCGAACATTCAGCACGAGCATGTCGCCAGACTGAAGGCACGCTCCGACCCCGATCACTCGAGACAATGTCCTCGCTGTGGCAATGCCATGGTTCTCCGAACTGCGAGACGCGGCAGTTCTGCAGGGAATCGCTTTTGGGGATGTTCCGGCTATCCAGCCTGCCGTGCCACGCAGCCTATCGACTAGCCGCAGCTCAGTGACTCATTCCGTCCCGAAATCAGCCAGCGGCCGATAGCCGCGACCATCGCGACTGGCTTCGGCGACGGCGTCGTGGGCGTGGAGGCTTTCGAGATGGGCGACGCGAAGGCTGAAGTCGGCGATGCGCGGCTCAACCGATAGACGGCTCTGCAGGCGACGTGCGGCGTCTTCGCAGAACAGGGTGTTGGCGGCGTTGAGTTCGGCGAAGGCCTGCTCGTCGTCGCGCTTGACGGCAGTCTGCACTGGTGTGCTGAGCGTGGCTTCCAGCGCGTCAATCAGACCGGCAATGGGCAGATCATCGAAGCTCGGTTCCAGCAGCAGGCGCAGATCGGCGCGGCTGCGCTGGCTATGCGGTGTGGCCGCCATGCCCTGCTCGCTGCCTAGCCAGTCGAACACCGCCTTTGAATCGACGCTGCCTTCACCGAAGGTTTCGCGGAAGCGGTGCTGGATGGCTTCGCGCGACAGCGCGGCCGATGCTGGACAGGTGCTGGAGTACAGCAGCGCCAGGCCGAGCTCGATGCGCAGAGCCTGCCCCGGACGTGATCCGGGGCCATCTGCGTCCATTTCGGCCGCCACGGTGATCGGGTAGCTGCGCCAGCCGCTGTTGTCGCTGCGCAGCGCGGGGCGGCGCAGCAGCATCTCGAAATCGAAGCGCAGGCGCGCACGGCCGGACAGGCCTTCATGGCTATCGAGGAATTCGCGCAGCAGGCGGCGGATCAGGCAAGGGCTGATTGCTTCGGCGTCCAGTACGCGATCCAGCGCCAGGTACAGTCGCGACATGTGGATGCCGCGCGTATCCGGTCGATCCAGGCTGACCTGCGCGGTAACGCGCGCCGGGCTGCGCTGCAGTTCGCCGTCGACGTCACGAACGCGGACCGGCATCTCGATGTTTTCCATGCCGACCCAGTCAAGCACACCGGCGGTCTGTGGCCTCGCATCGCTGGCCACGTCGGGTAGCAAGCGGTCACGAATGCGTCGAGCAGTATTGTCGTTGTGCGGGTTGGACATGAGCGTTTCCGGAGTCGCGCAACCGGATCGGCCGCGGCGTTGGGGATCGGATCAATGTTGGGACGACAATCTGCCAATGCAAGCAGCGTCCGGGGTCGTCATCAGCGATGGGCGCGGCGCGCAGCGTTCCAAGCCAGCCACAGCGTCCGCAGCGGCGGAATCAGCGATTCGCGGTCCGGTTCCGCCTTTCCGCGCGCCATCGACTGCAGGCGGTGCCGATCAAAAGCCCGGCGCAGCGCACGCATCAACGGCAGACGGCGTCGATCCGGAATGCACAGGAGTTCGCCCGCAAAATCCCGATGGAAAGCCGCCGCCTTTGCGGTGTCACCTTCGTCACCAGCATGCCGTGCCAGCAGGTTCAGCGGCAGGCGTTCACGCGCCAGCGGATGACCGGCGGCGGCGTTGATGGCGGCGCGACGCAGCAGGCCAATGACGAAGTCGTCACCACGGTCATCGGCGTCGGAATGGCCAAACACGGCGGCATTCGCGGCGGCAGCGGCCATCGCGAAGCCCCGGCATCGTTCGATGGCGGCCACCATATCGCCGGCGCTATCGGCATCGACCAGCCTTGCAGCCGCCTGCGGCGCGACGCGCAATGCGCAAACCTCCACGTCCTGTTCCACCAATGCGCGTGCCAGCGGGTGGTGCTGGCCGCCGGCCGCCAGCTCCTCGGCCCACCAAAGCAGCTTGCCGGTGGCGACGCTCGCGTCGCTCGGCGTGAGAATCGCATCCTCCCATTCCGACAGCAGGCAGCCGAACAGCCGCAGACGCTCACGCCGTGCCGGCGGACAGAAAGCTTCT
>JAGRJX010000088.1 GCA_020442545.1 Lysobacterales bacterium | reverse complement strand
GTGACCAGCAGGCTGTTGCTGTCGCGGTTGGCCAGCAGCTGCGCCTGCGGCGGCAGCAGCGGCCGCAGCCATTCGGCGACCTCGCTGGCAGCGACGTGCTTGAGCTCGATGACGCGGGTGACCAGCCCGTCAGGCCCGCTGCCCGAGGTACTGCCGACGCCGCCGTCGGAAAGCGCGGCGGCAACCGGCACGATCTTGACCATGCCGCCGGCCGGCACCGCCGCGAAACCATGCACGCGCAGCACCGATTCGAAGACATCGTAGATGGCGTCGGCACTCATCGGTGCCGAAGAAATCACCGTCACCTTGCCCTGCACGTTGGGATCGACGATGAAGCTCTTGCCGGTAATCTCGGACACGGTCTGGATCAGCACGCCGATATCGGCATCCTTCAGATTCAGGGTGTGACGACCGCTGCTGCCGGTCGATGGCTGTGCGGGGATCGACACCGCGGGCGGCGTGACCGCCGGACTCTGCGCAGATGTCATCGCCGGCATGACCAGCAGCAGTGAAAACAACAGCGGGCGGAGTTGGCGCATCACGAGACCTGTTCTGATTCCCTGGATTCTGTCTGGATTTCCCGACGCCACGTGAAAGCCGCGTCGCGCCGCATCATGCAGCAGCCAGCCGGTGCTGGCAAAACGACGCCGGTGCTATCGCATTCCCAGCGTCAGCTGCAGTTCGCGGCCATCGCGGCGCACGGTCAGCTTCACCTGATTCGCGCTGGACAGCGAACGCGTCAGTTCGGCCTGCCGCTGCGGGCCATCCAGCGGCACGTCGTTGACGGCGATAATCACGTCGTTGGGCTGGATGCCGTAGCGCGACAGCAGGTCCGAGCCGCGCTTGCCCGACACGCGCACGCCCACCATCTGCCCGTTCTCCAGCACCGGCAGCACGTTGACTTCGCTGGCCATGGCGCGCAGGTCCGGCAGCGCGCGGGCGCGTGCCGTGGCCAGATCAGGTACGCCCACCGAGATTGCCGGATTGATGAAGGGCGCGCCCGGCGAACCCGGAAGGCCCGCTGGCGTGGTGCTACCCGAGGCGGCCGACGCCGGGTTTGCCAGCGGCGCGACCGCATCGCTGCCGCCGGAACCGGCCACGTTGTTCGGCAGGCTCAGCGACTCACGGCGACCGTCACGCTCCAGCTCGACGCGACCGGCGTGGATTGCCTTCAGCGTGGCCCCGCCGGGGAGTTCGTCGCCCAGTCGATAGCCGCGCTCACTGCCGTTGGCGTCGGCAATGATCGCAATGCCACCGTCGCCGCTGCTGTCATTCAGTGTGCCGCGCAGGAACAGCTGCAGCGTGGTTTCGGGCGCGCGGGGTTCGATGCGCCGCCCGGCCCTGCCGAACAAGTGCCAGCCGGCAATCGGCGCCGACGGCGCGCTGGCCGTGCCAATCGCGACAGGCATCTCCAGCGGTCGATCATCGACCGGTATCTGCGGTCCGGCGACCAGCAGCCAAAGCAGCCGTGCCAGCGCCAGCGCCAGCAGCATGCCCGCCACGATCAGCGCGAAGCGGGCCAGCAGCGGCTGCAGACGCGACATGCGCCGGACGGCGATCAGCTGGCCGAAGCCGGCGGCTTGCCATTGCCGCCCGAGCCACCCGAACCGCTGCGGCGGCGACGGCGGCGACGCCGCGGCCGGTCGCCAGCAACCTTGTCCGCATCGGGCTTGCCGTCATCGTCACCGGACCCGCTCGCAGCAGCACCGCCCGCCCTCGCGGACTCGGCGCGCGGCGGTGCCTTCGGCATGATCAGCAGGTCCTCGGTCAGCTGCTCCACCGGGATCTTCTGCTCGAT
>JAGRJX010000087.1 GCA_020442545.1 Lysobacterales bacterium | reverse complement strand
GCCTTCATCAGGCCGATGTTCCCTTCCTGGATCAGGTCGCCCATGCCCAGGCCGTAGCCCAGGTAGCCACGGGCAACGTGGACGACGAAGCGCAGATGCGCCATCACCAGCTCGCGGGCGGCGTCCAGGTCTTCGTCGTCATGGTAGCGGCGGGCCAGATCCTGCTCGTCCTCGGCGCTCAACACCGGCACGCGGTTTACCGCGCCGATGTAGGCGTCCAGCGACCCGAGCGCGCTCGGGACGGGCAGGTTGTTGGCCACCAATGCAGTGCTTTGGGTCATGCTCATCCCTCCCATTCTAACAGGTTGCAACGCGCTGGTTGGCAGTCGAACCCTTGGAGTGCCAAATGCGGCGCAAGTTCCCCGTCCGGGCCCACCCTGGCGAGCACGGCTTGGACAGAGACTGAGGGCGTCCGCCGACGATTCAAGGGTATGGCCGGGCCCGCCGATGGCGTACAGTTAGGGCCGGGGAGGCTGTCTGGCCGGGAAAATGTCGCTGTTTGATCGATTCAAGTCCATGTTCGGCAAGGGGCCGCGGTCTGCATCGCGGGAAGGCTCGGTGGCCGACCTGCTGGATGACTGGCCCACGGCCGGGGAAGCCACGACGGAGCCATTCCGCGACGAACCGCCGGCCGCACCGGTAGCAGTTCGCGAGGTGCCGCGCTTTCGCGAGCGTCGCAAGCAGTCACGCGGCGAGGTACCGGACGGCACGCGGATCCTGATCGTCGACGACTCGCAGACCCTGGTCGCCATGCTGCGCAAGATGCTGGACCAGAACAGCTACGAGACCATCGTCGCCCACGACGCCGAAACCGCGCTGGCCTCGGCCTTCGACGACCCGCCCGACCTGATCTTCCTCGACATCGTGCTGCCCGGCATGAATGGCTTCGAGGCGCTGCGCCGCCTGCGTCGCGATCCGCGCACCAAGGAGGTGCCGGTGATCATGATTTCCGGCAACGAACAGGCGGTGGAGCAGTTCTACGCGCAGCGCATCGGCGCCGACGACTTCATGAAGAAGCCGTTCGCCCGCTCGGAAGTGTTCGCCCGCATCGAGGGCCTGCGCGACGAGGCCGGCGTCCTGCATCGCCGCACCAAAGGCAAGATCGGCGCGCCGGTCACGCCGGCAGCCGAGTAGCACCCGCCACACCGCGCCGCAGGCCGCGCTATTCCTGGTGCGGCCTGCGGCCTGCGGCATGGGGTCGTGCGAATCCCGGCAACGATCACTCGAAGCCGTCGGCGAAGATGTCCGGATTGGCACTGACTACCGTCGCGGCGTAGTGGTCGGCATTGTCGGTGGGGTTACTGTCCACTTCCGAAGCGCCGGGCGTCACCCACACGTCCAGCATGGCGCTGCCACCCGGCGGGCCGTTGATGTCGGCCTGCATGTCGATGCTGACGCTTTCACCCGTCCCCAACGTGACCTCGGTGGCGATATTGCCGTTGCCGCTGGCAGGCGAGCAGGCGCCGGCCGGCACGCAGCTCCAGGACTGCATCGGGATTGCGGCGCTGTAGCTGCTGGCAACGCTGGCCGGGCTTGCCGCCACTGCGCCGACGTTCGCGACCACGGCAGTGAAGCCACGCGCCTCGCCGACCTTGGGCGCTGACGGATCATCCGGGGTCAGGCTGATCGCCAGATCAACCTGGGTCAGGTCGTTGTCCACGTTGGTGATGTCGGGCTGGCTGCCGCTGAGGCCGTCGTAGTCCGGATCGGCGCTGCTCAGCGACCATTCCAGCCCATAAAGCTGGTTGCCGTCGGCGATGGCGTCGTCCACGCCCGCCACCAGAATCTCCTGCGTGAGGTTCCAGTCTGCCGGCGCGATCATCACCATGTCGGAACCGGCCTGCAGCACGCCTTCGTCGACGGCAGCCGCCGGAATCGCGAACTGCACGGTGACGCTGGCGCCTGGCTCGGATCCCAGTGCGAAGTGGATGCCGGTAAACGCCGTCGCGTTGTCGGACTCGTTGGTGACCACGCTGGACTCGGCGAAGGCCAGGCCGGCCACCTCGGCGTCGTTGATGGTGACGTCAACCGGCGGGATCGTCAGCCCACTGTAGTTGCCGTCCGCACTGCTGGCCGGCTGCGAGCCGATGCCTGCCACGCGGTCATTGTCGAAGTCGTCGTTCAGCACGCGGATGCCGATACTCTGTGTCTGGTTCCAGTTTGTGTCGCTGAAACCGATCTGCAGCTGCGGCGTCTCGGCGGGCAGGAACACCAGGTTCGGGTCGTTGCTTGTCAGCATCACCGCCACCGGGTCGGTGGGCTGGCTGGTGAGGCGAATCCCGAAACTGCCCTCGTTTCCGGGCGACTCCTCGGACAGCGTCAGCATCGGCGGCGTCAGCTCGAAGCCGGCCGTATCGTCGTTGAGGATATGCACATCGCGACTGCCGCCGCTGATCAGCGGCAACGTCGCACCCACCGCACCGGTCAGTTTGACCCGGAAGGTCTCGTTGTTCTCGACGATGTCGTCGTTGACAATGTCGATGAAGATCGACTTCGGCGTGGCGTCACCCGCTCCCCAGTACAGGGTGCCTTCAGTGCTGTTGCCCACATCTTGCGCGCTGGCACCGAACGGGAACTCCACGGCCCAGTGGACGTAGCTGTAGGTGCTGAGATCGCCGGTGCGCGACACCGCCAATTCCGCCGGGCCCGCGTCCTCGCCTACCACCAGCGGCGGCGAAGGGCTAAAAGCGACGCCCGGCAGGGTGGCACCGAGATCCATGTGCACCAGCGTGGTTTCGTCCGGCGTCTGCTGGAAAGTCCCGGCAGTGGCCAGGCCGATGCGCTGCGGGAAATAGATGCCCGAAGCCGCGTCGGTGGCGATGTCCAGATGATTGTTGACGGCGATTTCATCGACATGTTCGCCCACCACACCAAAGTAGCTGCCGTATTCCAGCGTGGTCAGGTCAGGGTCGAGGCGTGCGATGTAGGCGTCCAGTGCGCTGTTCGGCATGCTGCCGGTGTCCATTTTCTCGGTGGCGAATGCACCGAAAGTGACCGGCAGATCGTCGGAGTAGCCATAGCCCAACAGGACCACCTTGCCGTTGGCGTCCCGCGCCAGGCCACTCGGATATTCGGTATTGCTGCCGCCCAGGTAAGTTGACGCCTCCAGCGTGGTCAGGTCAGCCGAAAGGCGGCTGATGACCACGTCCTGCCCGCCGTTCGGACTGGTGTCGTAGGCGCCGGCTGTGATCGGAAAGGCGAAGGAG
This sequence comes from Lysobacterales bacterium, assembly GCA_020442545.1. Lineage (GTDB taxonomy): Bacteria > Pseudomonadota > Gammaproteobacteria > Xanthomonadales > Xanthomonadaceae > JACKOX01. Next base: position 8,295 of record JAGRJX010000087.1, on the reverse strand, counting down.
GAGTTGTTGGTTTCGCTGGCCACGAACACGCTGTCGAGGCCGCTGTCGTAGTAGACGCGGGTACTTCGGTCCAGCGTCGGCGAGCCCAGATAGGTGCCGGTGGCGCTGCCGAGGCTGCCATTGAAGCGCATTACGAAGCCATCGTCCGAGCCGTTGTGCGAAGTGTCATAGCCACCGGCAAGGCCGTTGATTGCCGCGCTAGTGTAGCCGACCACGGCATAGCCGCCCAGCGCGATGCCGCTACTGATCTTCACCATGTCGCGCACGCCGGTGGTGACGTTGGTCGCGCCGAAATAGGTCGAAGCCACCAGCGTGGCCAGATCGCCGTCCAGGCAGCTCATGACCCCATCGAGCCCGCCGTTGAAGCTGGTATCGAAGGCTCCGGCGGTGGTCGGGTAATCGGCCGAGCTGGTGCTGCCGGCGATGCATACCGTAGTCGTGCCGGTGATGAGGCTGCTGTGAACCTGCGGCGGCGTTGGTCGCTGCTCCGCCCCACTGCCGCCGAGATAGGTGGATGCCTGCAAGGTGTCGAGGTTGGCGGACAGCCGTGCCAGCACGAACTCGCGCCCGCCGCCATTCGAGGTTTCGGCATGAGCGCCCGGCGTCACCGGAAAGTCGGTCCGGGTCACTGCCGTGAAGTTCACCGTGCTGCCGCTCAGGGTGATGCGCGGATGCTCGACCTGGGTGCCAAGGAAAGTCGCAGCTTCCAGCGTGGAAAGGTCGGCCGAGAGGCGCGCGATGAACGCGGCGGCGGCGATGCCCGAGACCGGCGTGTTGAGGACCTCGTCGAATGCCGGCGAGACGATGGGGAAGTCGGCGCTGCGAGTCGTTCCGGTGACATAGACCGCGCCATCCGATGAACGCCTCACCACACCGGTGACAAGGTCGCCACCAGCGCTGCCGCCCAGCGTCGTGGCTTCGAGAACTGGATCAATGGTGACGGCATGGCGGTGGTCGTAGTCGCCCAGCGCGAAGCCGTAGCGCGGCGTTCCGTCGGTATCAGGCAGAAGCCGGTAGTGCACGGCCACATCACGACGCCTGCCATCGATCATTTGCCACGCCACCGGCGTGCTGAAGGCGGCATCAGTCGATGACGTCGCCACGCGGAGCTGGCCGTCCTCGCCCAGTGCCAGGCTCGCTGCGCCGTCCAGGCCCAGGACGATTCGGGATGGGTCTGCCCTGGCAGCCAGATGGAACAGCTTTTCGACATTGCCGTTCCGCGCGGCGACTTCCACACGTATGCCGGGCCAGGCTTCACCCAGATCCACCCGCAGCTGCGCATCAACCTGCGCGTCGCGCGGATCGCTGCCGGCTACGAAACGACTGACCTTGAGTGCTGCAGGCTCGATACCGCGCGGCGCGAGTGTGGCGGCGTCGAGCAGGCGCTCGCGCAGTACCAGGCGACCGCCGCTGCCGTCCCCATCCGTCGCCGCCGGCAAGTCCAGCGAATAGACCAGTCCGCCGTCCCGGGTCAGGAACAGGGTTCCGGTCGGCAGTGACGCCGCGTAGGCAACCCGCGCGTCGTACTGACCAACGTTGGCCAGAAACGGTAGCCGGCCCAACATTGCCGGCACCGGCTCCAGCCGTCCGGAGCCGGCATCGGCAGTGCCCCCGGCGTGAAACATTGCGCGCGCTGGTGGGGCGCCGGCGATCGCGTGTGGGAAAAACAGCGGACTGCACAGCAGCAGGATAGTCAGGCTTCTCAGGATGAACATGACGGCGCTCCCCAAAATGACGTGGATTGAATCCCGCCCCGTTGCCGGGGGCGTTCAATCCGGTCAATGCCGGTTTTGTGAAAAAACGCACAGCCGGTCGCCATGCCGGCTTCCACGCGCTGCCGATGTGCGCTCTTGGCGCTGTCCAGCATTCAAGGATGGGAGTCAGGGCAGAACCGGGGCCGTCATGGACTGTCATCCACGCGTCATCTACTGGCCGCGCAATCCGCGCGATCGCGACGAGGCCTTCAATCTCAACGACATGATCACCGGCATCCCACAGAGCCGGGCGCTGCTTGACGCCCTGATCCGCAGCGCCTGGCCGCGCTGCGCAGCCAGCTCGCCGAACGCGCTGCTGCTGCTGGACATCGACGGACTGGGTCGGATCAACCGCGAGATCGGTCTCAGCACCGGCGATGCCGTTGTCGAACAGCTGACCCGGGAAATCTGCGCGGCGACTATCGCTGCCGGCTACTGCCTCGGCCACTGCGGCGGCCGCATGCTGCTGCTGATGCCGGAAACCACACTCGCCGGGGCCATCCACTTTGCCGCCGAGCTGCGCCATCGCCTTCGCCTGGCATGCGGTGCGGCGCGCACGCTCAGCGTTGGCGTGGCCAGTACGCGCGGCCAGCGACCGCTGATCCTGCTCCGCGAGGCCGCGCGCGCCCTGCATCGCGCAAAAGCCGACGGCGGCGACCGCATCGGCGTGATGGATACCGACCCCGATGCGCCAGCTTGCTGGCTGTCACTGACGGTCCCGATGTGCGCCGGAAACAGTTGATTGGGAAACGGACGCGTCGCACCATGACTTTCTCGACCGCTAAGGCGCGGACATCAACCACCGCCGCACCAGGTGTACAGGCCAACGCCATGAGCCAGCCGCTGGAATCCACTGCGACCCTGCTCGCCCACGTGCGTGCCGGCGACGAAGGTGCCCGCGAACGCCTGTGCGCGACATACCTGCCGATGCTGCGGCGCTGGGCCAGCGGTCGACTGCCGGCGCAGGCACGCGATCTGGCCGAAACCGACGACATGGTGCAGATCACCCTGATGCGCGCGCTGAACCGCATCGATGAATTCCAGCCGCGCCACGAAGGCGCTTTTCTTGCCTACCTGCGGCAGATCATGCTCAACAACATCCGCGCCGAAATCCGGCGTGTTGCCAGCCTGCCGCCACGAAGCGAGCTGGTCCAGGAGCCACCGGCCAACGCGCCGGAACTGGCCGACCAGATGGCGCAGCTGCAGCTGATGGAGCAGTACGAGGCGGCGCTGGAACAGCTGGGCGAAAGCCAGCGCGAGGCGGTGATGCTGCGCGTCGAGTTCGGCTTCAGCTATGCGGAGATCGCCCAGGCGCTGAACATTCCATCGGCCAACGCCGCGCGCATGTGCGTCTGCCGGGCACTGGAAAAACTGGCGGCGCTGATGTGAGCGACCGCGACGACAACGACAGGGGCGACGCTGCGATCACACTGCCCGACCGCCTGCTCGAACAGCTCAGCGATGGCGCGGCGATCGACTGGGAGCGCGCGCTGGCCGCGCATCCCGACGATGCCGCCCGCATCCATCGCCTGCGCCAGATCGCGGCCATCCGGCAACAGTTCCGCGAACAGCGCATATCCGGCGACGATTCCGAAGGCCATCGCGAACTGCTGTTCCGCTGGGGCCACCTGCAGGTGGTGGAGGCCCTGGGCGAAGGTGGGTTCGGCCGCGTCTATCGCGCCTACGACGAACTGCTGGACCGTGACGTGGCGCTGAAGCTGCGCCGCGGCAGCAAGGCAACGCTGAGCGCGACCCGTGCCTTCATCGACGAGGCGCGACGCCTGGCCCGCGTCCGCCATCGCAACGTGCTGGCCGTGCATGGCGCCAGCAACCACGACGGTAAGGTCGGGCTATGGGCCGACCTGCTGGACGGCGAAACGTTGGCCGAATGGCTGCGGCGCGACCGCGATTCGACCTGCGTCGCACCAGAACTGACACCGGAGCGCGCCATGGCCATTGCCGCCGACGTGCTGCGTGGACTCGAAGCAATTCACGCCGCCGGCCTGACGCACGGCGATGTCAAAGCCTCCAACCTGATGATCGAACTCGACGGTAACGCAGTCCTGATGGACTTCGGCGCCGGGCTTGACCTGCGTCGCGGCGACACGGACCTCGCCGCCGTGCACGGCAGTCCACTGGCCATGGCACCGGAACTGCTGAACGGAAGCACGGCGTCGGCCAAGGCCGACATCTACTCCACCGGCGTCCTGCTCTACCATGCATTGAGCGGACGCTACCCGTTTGAAGGCGCTGACATTGCTGCCCTGCGGAGTACCCAGCGCGATCGTCTGACGCCACTGCGCTCTCTGCGACGCGACCTGCCGACGGCCTTCTGCGCGCTGATCGGAGAGATGCTGGCTCGCGATCCTTCAGGTCGACCGGATGCCGGCTGTGCGCTGGACCGCCTTGGCTGGATCGCCCGCGCGCCGCAGCGCCGCCGGCGGCGGCTGGCACTGGCGACGGTGATCGGCAGTCTTGGTCTGGGCCTTGCGGTCAGCCTGTTCGCGCTATACCGGGTCAATGCCGAGCGCGAGCGCGCCGAATCCGCGTTCCAGCATGCCGAACGCGAACGCGCGATGGCCACCACGGTGAAGAACTTCCTGGTCGAAGGTGTGCAAAAGGCCGCGCCCATGCGCCAGCGCGGCGAAGCCAGCATCGGTGCCATGCTGGCGTTCATGGCTGGCATCCTCGACGAGCGTCTTTCCGCCTATCCAGACGCACTGGCCGACATGCGCGTGATTATCGGCCGCGGCCTGTTCGACTACGGTGAGTCCGCGCGGGGACTTGCGCTGACCGAGCGCGGCGTTGCCGACTACGCCAGGTTGCCCGAAACCACCGCGGTCACCGAAGCCGCGGCGCTGCAGCTGCTGGCGCTCATGTACCGGCAGCAGGACCGCCCGGAAGACGCCGAGCGCGTCGCCCGCCAGGCCCTGGCGCGCGCCGGGCGCGACGACCTGGGCGCGGACATCACGCCATTGGTGTACAGCGTACGCGGCATCCTCGCCAACGTGCTCAGCGATCGGGGTCGCTTCCTCGAGTCGGCCGAGGAGACTCAGCGACTGCTGACCGCCAAACGCGAGACCTACGGCGCCGACTCGATGCGACTGGCCTCCGAGTACAACAACCTCGGCGTGGTCTTCGGCAAGCTGCAGCGCTGGCAGGATTCGCTCGACGCGTACGCCGAGGCAGGACGGCTGCTGGATCGGGATGGCGCCGGCGACTCGGTGCGCCGCGCACTGATCCGCCACGGTCGCGGCTTTGCATTGATGGGACTGGGCCGGCTGAACGAGGCGGAAGCGCTGCTGCGGAGCGCTCGCGATCGCTTTCGCCGCGAGTATCCGGAAAACCATGCACTGATCCGCAGCGTCGATGCGGCCCTCGCCGAACTGCGCCTGCGCCGCGGTGATCCAGCCGGCGCCACCGCCGACTTCGAAGCGCTGATGGTTCGCAGCGGCGAGCAGGCCAGTCCGCACTTGCGGCTGCGCTACAGCCGCGCGCTGCTGGCATCCCGGCGCTGGCGCGATGCGGCCGAGCAGGCGCAACGGGCGCGCGCGGCCGCCGATGACGAGTACAGGGCCTACTTCGCCTACATGGACGCACTCCCGCTTTGGTGCGAATACCGGCTAGGCAAGCGCGAGTCGGCACCGCTCGACGAAAGTCGGCTGGCCCTGCAAGGCCTGGATGATGGAGGGCTGGGCCACGGCTATGAAGCCACCCTGCTGCGCGACTGGATCGCCGCGGAATCGTCGCAGGACACCTATTCGCGCTAGGGCCTGCCAACGCCATGATGATGGGCCGGCGACGGCAGCACCGAGGCCGGCGGCAGCGACCAGTCGATGGGTGCCTGCGCGCGCGACTGCAGGTAGCGGTTGGCCTTGCCGAAGTGGCCACAGCCGAGGAATCCCCGGTGCGCGGACAGCGGCGAGGGATGCGGCGCGCGCAGCACGCAGTGGCGCTGGCGGTCGATGATCGCGCCCTTCTTCTGCGCGTAGCTGCCCCAGAGCAGGAACACGATGCCTTCGCGCTCACGATTCAGCGCATCGATCACTGCATCGGTGAACGCTTCCCAGCCCTTGCCGGCATGTGATCCCGCCTGTCCCTGTTCGACGCTGAGCACGGCGTTGAGCAGCAGCACGCCCCGATCCGCCCACGGCGTCAGACAGCCGTGATCAGGGCGCGGAATCCGCAGGTCGTTCTCGATCTCGCTGAAGATGTTGTTCAACGACGGCGGCACGCGTACACCCGGCGGCACGGAAAAACTGAGGCCGTGCGCCTGGCCGGGACCGTGGTAAGGGTCCTGGCCGAGAATGACCACCTTCACCGCGTCGAACGGCGTGTGATCGAGCGCGGCGAAGAACTGCTTCGGCGGCGGGAACATAACGGCGCCCTTTCGGCCGCGCTCGGCGATGAACTGCCGCAGACGCTGCATACCGTCGCTGGCGAAGACATCCGCCAGCCGCGTCTTCCAGGATTCGTGCAGGCGGATGCGGCTGCTGCCGTCGCTCACGCCCAGCCCGGACGTTTCATGAGGAATTCGTCGCGAGGCGTCGCAGCAGGAGCCCTCATGAAATATCCGGGCCAGTCTTGCCTTCCACCCGCTCGCGCATCTGCCGACCCACTCGCATCTGGAACAGCAGCTTGGTGACCAGCAGGCGTTCCTCGATCGGCTTCAGCACCAGGTCGTTGGCACCGGCGCGGATCAGATCGCTCTGGTTGGACGGATTGTCGTCGCCGGTCATCACCAGGATCGGCAGCTGCGCCTTGGCGTAGCCAAACTCCGGACCGCGCACGGTGTGCAGCAGGTCTTTGCCGGTCAGGCCACTCTTCAGGTAGACGTCGGTCAGCACCATGTCCGGGCCGGGAATCCTGCCCTGCGCGCGGTCGGTCTCCAGATGCGCCAGCGCGTCCTCGACGCTGATCACATGCGTCACCTTGAGACCGTGCTTCTCCAGCATGCGGCGGGTGGCCAGGGCCACGACCTTGCTGTCCTCGACGTACAGCACTTCACCACCCTCCTCGGCCTCGGGGCGCACGTAGCCGCGGATGAAGGCGGTCAACGCGGAGAAGCCCAGCGACTTGTCGAAGTAGTCGGTGACGTCATCGGTGAAGCTGCGCTCGACCAGCCGCTCCTGCACGTCGCCGGACACCACGATGATCGGGATGTAGGCCTGCGGCGTGTGTTCGCGGATGTAGTGGGCCAGCTCCAGGCCGTCCTGATCCGGCAGGCGCAGCGCCATGGTGACGAGGTCGACCACGCCCTCCTGCAGCGCTTCGCGCGCCTCGGCGGCGGTCTCGCAGGAAATCACGCTGGCGCCGGGCAGTTCCTTCACCAGCAGCTGCTCGATCATCCGGCGAACGACCTTGGAACCGTCCACCACCATGATGCGCGGGTTCTCGCTGCTCAGATGTCGGGTAATGGCGACCGTGCTCATGGATTCTCCTGTTCCGACTGCCGATCTTGCCACTTTTGCCGACCCGGTTGCACGGACGGCAGCGAATGGTCGACCTCAATCTCCAGCGGCGCGCAGGTGATGTCCGGCGGCCAGCCAGGCACCCAGCCAGCCCAGCAGCGCGGAACAACACAGCACCGCCAGACTGCCGCCGAAGCCCAGGCTATCGGCGCGGAACTGGCTGCCATAGCTTTCGGTCAGCGAAGCCAGCGGACCACTGATCGCCCAGATGCAGACCTCCACCAGCAGCAGCGCCAGGACGCCGGCGGCCAGGCCATACCAGAGCCCGAGGTACAGGAATGGCCGACGCACGAAGCCGTTGGTGGCACCCAACAGCTGCACGATACTGATCTCGTCGGCGCGGCTGTGGATATCGAGGCGCACCGTGTTGCCCACTACCAGCAGCGCGCCCAGCCCGAGCAGCAAGGCGATCACCTGGGCGAAGCGCCGTCCGAAATCCAGCCAGGCCAGCAGCCGCTCGCGCCAGGCAGCGTCGTACTGGATGAAGTCGGTTTCCGGGAGTTGTTCCAGTTCAACGGCCAGCCTTTGTGGATCGATGGTTTCCGCCGGCTCGACGTTCAGCACCGTGGGCAGCGGGTTGCCGTCCAGCACCAGAAGGGCGCCGGCGAAGTCGGTCATCTCGCGGAACTCGGCCAGACCTTCATCGGGCGTGCGGATGCTGACCGCGGCGACATCATCGCGGGCTTCGATCTGCTGCGCCAAGGCTGCCGCAGCATCCGCATCGACTTTACGCTCAAGAAACAGGCCAAGCTGGCGCGAGCTTTCCAGATCACCGGCCAGCCGACCGACATTGCCCAGCGTCAGCAGCAGGCCCAGTGGCAGCGCCAGCGCGATGGCCATCACGCCAACCGTCAGCAGGCTGGCCCAGGGCCGCTGCGAAAGCCGTCCGAGACTGGAAAACGCGCTGTAGAGATGCAGGTCGCGCCAGCTGGCCAGTCGCTCGGTGATGCCTGGGCGTGGCGTTGCCGGCTTGGTCTCGTCTTTCTGGCGCGGGCGGACGCGGCGGTTCATGCCAACGCTCCGGGGCGGAAGTCATCGACCAGCTTGCCGTGGTCCAGCACCAGCACGCG
>JAGRJX010000086.1:8283-8548 GCA_020442545.1 Lysobacterales bacterium | reverse complement strand
GCCTTCAAATAGCGGGTCAGTGCGTTGTGAGCGGATACCATGAGGCTGCGGTCGGGCCCTGCGGCATCCCGAACCCCCTGCTCGATGAACTCCAACTCTTCCAGCGTTATCTCCACGCCGCTCTCGTCGGCCTCCACCTGCTCTTCATTCGTCGTCGGCGTGGCCGGAAACTTTGCGAGCTCCGTGAGCGTAGGTATCTGCCGATTGACTGCGCCTTGAACTTCGCGGTGGGCGATTTGCTCCCCTCTCTCCCGCATGCTGCGAA
>JAGRJX010000086.1:1908-8180 GCA_020442545.1 Lysobacterales bacterium | reverse complement strand
TCTTGGAGTCGGCTTTGCCAGCCAACCCCTTTCGTGAGACCCAACCCGAGTCGCGCGCCAGCTTCCCTAGCGGTCGAGCCATGTGCCCGGATAGCTGGGCCGGTTCCATCGGGCTTTCGCTCGAGAATGGATAACCCACCGATTCGAGGTGTCCGAGTGCGATGGCCAGATGGTCCGAGTCAATCCCGGCTTCGCGTCCCCGGCTGGCAATCCAGGTGCGCCCCCAATTGAGGGGAAGCAGTTGCCAGATGTCCGGAAGCGTCTGTCGCCAGCTGTCGAGATCCAACTCGACGGGCACGGCGGAGCTGTCCAATCCGAAAAACAGGGGGGCATCGCCACGAAGTGCCGAGGCGACCCGTCTTGCCACCGCGGCGCTGGCACCGGGCGTTTGAGCCAAGGCGCGCAGATGTCGGATGTAGCCATCGACCTGCTCGGCGATCAAGTCCGCGACCGGCGCGTAGCGATAGAAGTGCGCTGGATCGGATTTCTTGTCCTGGAAGATCGCAGCGGGCTGATCAGTATCAAAGTCGAACCGCGTCAAGCACAGCAGCGCGGCCGTTGGTCGATGACCACCAGCGCCCACGAGCATGCACAGGATGTGGGTTGTCAGTGCGTTGTGGTCCTGGACCGCTGTCCCCCACGCCCCACCTTTCGATGGCGAATTCATCGAAGAACTGGGTGCACGAGCCAATCTTGCCGCCGCGGCTGGGGTGACCAGCAGTTGTGATCCCACTCGCTCGCCTTTGTCGGCCGGTCGCACGACTTTCGTCGGGCGATCCCCGAACAGTGGCCATGTCGCCTTGCGGAACGACTTTTCAAGGTCCGCAGAGCTTCCGTTGTAGTAGAAGAGGGACGTTTCGGGTCGGCCGAGCGTACTGCAGCTCGTGATCATGGTCTTGACCAAGTCACCGCTCGATTCACGCATGTTTGCCTGCGCGCTGTTGCGTAGCCGTGACAGTGATATGCCCGTTCCAACCGCCATCTCAACGTCAGCTACGTACAAGGTCGCAGCATCGCGAAGCTCCCCTTGCTCCCATTGCCACACGGAGTCATCGATAGCCAACAACGCATTAATCCATTGAGCTATCGTTGGGGGTAGTTGAAAGCTGATTAGTGCCACCGTCGGCTCTAGGAGCTTCTTCCCCGGCGAGCTTTCCGCGTTGAACGCATTTTCTGGCCGAAGTACCGGCAGCCTGAGCTTTCCTTCTCTCAAGTTGATGCGCGGCCTGATCTCAGCGACACCATCGCTCAGGCGCTCATCGGCGACTGCAAGCGTCTCCGGATCCTGACCTGTGATCAGGATTAGCGCTACGATGATCCCCGTGCGGGCTTTGGCGGTCTGGCCCGCTGAGATATCTGCGGCAACCCTCGTGCTGATCTGCTCCGCTACCCGTTGGGTTTCCGGGCCAGAAAGCGATTCGATGTGGTTTCGAATCAATAGGGGATTTGACCCCCAGATCCTTAGTTGGACCCATCGGATTTCTTCCTTGACGGATGGCGCCTTTTTTCCTGGTTCCGTCCTGCGATAGAACCACTGCCCGGGCTCGGCCTCTTCCGGTGGCTCGCCCTGCAACGGCTTCTCACGGGTCTGGACTCGAAGCCTGGTGCGGCGAACCGTTGATGTGCGGCGTTTCGAGCTGCGACGAGTAGTCTTGTGTTTCGACGCTCCTGTCCCACCATTGCCAGGAGGAGGGGGCGGGGCCTTGATCGCCGGAAGCTCGCCCTTCAGAAGGGGCAAGTACTGCTCTCGAAGCAGTCGCGCTGCGTTCTCATCAGCCAAATGAATCTCCGGCATCAGAGACTCGAGTACCTCCGCCATCGTCAATAGATCTTCAGGATTCCCAATCTTGTCGAGAACCAGTTCGAGAGGTAGTGGATCGCGCGATACCGTGATCACGTTGTCGTGTCGGGATTCGACAACGACACCTTCCTTGAGGGCGTCGATCAACTGCACCAAGGCGGCATCCGAATCTACTAGGTCGCCTTGGCTGCGATTCATTCGGCCGAAGAGAAGGAGTCCCCGAAGGTGCAGAATGCCCCACGATTGATCGCGATCAGACGGCGCTAGCAGCGCATCTGGGCTTGGCCGTCTTGACGGCTCTACGTAGTGGCGTTCGCGCCATTTATGTGCACGACCTGTCGCGAAGCGCTTGTCCTTTCCGTGCCAAGCCTGTCCAGCGGCTCGCAACGCTTGCAGATCCACATGCTCTGCCAATCGTGGTGCAAGCCAACGTAGCCTATGGGACAGGCGATGTATGGCCTCCAGAAAGTCCCATGATGCCTCCCCTCGCCAATAGGGCGAGATCGCCAGAATCGTGGTCGAGTGGTCGCCCGGCTTTAGGACTTCGGCCAACTCTCCCACCAAATCGTCGGCAGTGAATGGCCTGTGCTTCGTGACCTGCGGGATTTCAAACGGGATTTGCGGCGGGGGAGTCCGTTCGCCCACCACCGGATCTGCATCAGTCCCGAGAAATCCCAGTGGCTCTTGACCGTCCGGCCATGTCCAAGGGTGCCCGCAAACCAAAGGGAGGAATGTCGACCTCAAGAAGCGGCTCACGTCTGGGTACAAATCCCACGTCTTGTCGACTACTACCTTTACCGCTGCAGCCAGCGCCTCAATGGTTTGCGGGCCCTTGACGTCAAAAAAAATTTTCTTGAGAGGGTGTCGCCGACCCCTTCGTGTCGCGGTTCCACGCAAATCCGTGACAAGCGGTTTTTGTGCTACATCCAGAATCTTAGCGAGTTGCTCCCGAGCTGCGACCTCATCCGGCGCGCGCAGTTTTGAAAGCAGCAGCAGTCCTTCCATCTGAGCGAAGCCGCTAGGTATGCGCGGCGCATCAATTGGGTCTTGCCATGCCTCACATTCGTCAGTGGAATGCGTGTTGGCAAGATCCATCTGGTTCACTACTTCTTGACCAATCCAGTGGTCAACAAGCCACGGAACCTTGCGAAGAAAGGAGGCCTGACCGGCGTAAAAAGCGAGTGGGTGTTCACCCCTCCACGCAAATTGAGCGACCTGAATTAGGGCGTCGCGGTGAGGTCCCGCGCTCGGGACTGCCTCGATTAGCATTTCTGCTGCCAGAGCCGGGTCAAGGTTCCCAGCGGCGGTGTCAGGTGTTGCGGGCATGGTGGATTGGGATGGTCGCGATGCCAGTAATGTAGGCATTACTCACCAGAAACACCACAGTCTGTGCCAGTTTTTTGGACGCGAAAACCAGTTTGAATAGAACTTGGTTGGTGTAGATTGATCAGATAAGGAAGAACAAAAAGCTTTTAGATCAGTATTTTGTGTACTGTATAGACGGTATTTGGACAATCTAAGGTCATATAGAACGCATCATCAAATGAGGCCTCCGAAGGCAAGGGTCGCAGGTTCGAATCCTGCCGGGCGCGCCATCTTCTCCTGTGACCATTCTGTGACAGGCTCTGTGACCATCGCCCTCACGGAACCTGCCGAAACGGCTGCTACCTGCCCTTGTGTACTAGCCAGCTGATCGACACCGAGACCCGACAGACTCGTTCAGCGTTTCACCGCATGAGCGACCGAGCACGACGTGCTGGCCTACCGCGACTTCCCTTCGAGCCACCAACGCCAGCTGCACTCGACCAACCCGCTGGAACGGCTCAACGGCGAGATCAAGCGTCGTACCCGCACGGTGGGCATCTTCCCAAACGAAACGTCGATCTACCGCCTGGTCGGCGCCTTGCTGCTGGAACAGAGCGACGAATGGCAGATCAGTCGACGCTACATGAGCGTGGAAAGCTTCCAACCCAATTGCGAACCCGACGACGCCAAGGCACTCTGCCTGTCGCCGGAATGAGAAATGCCCTCAGGCTGCCGGCGGACATGGTGAGCTCTTGCACCACGCGATGGGACGTGACCATCTTGGGCGTTCATCCCGCAAGACAGTCGATGAAGCACTTCAGGATTGGCGAGCACGCATGAATCAGGCCGACTTCCGCCACCTCCGTATCGAACACCGCGACGGCATCGCCATCGTCACGCTGGACCGGCCCGGCAAGCGCAATGCGCTGAGCTTCGAGCTGCTGCGTGAACTGATTGCCTGTGCCAAGGCGCTGCGAGTGGATCGAACGGTTCGCGTTGCCATCCTGCACGGTGCGGGCGAGTGCTTCAGCGCCGGCATCGACCTCAACGACCTCAACAACCCGCGCAACCGGCTGCTGGCGCTGTGGTCGCTATTGAAGCCGGGCATGAACCTGTTCCAGCGCGCCTGCCTGATCTGGCGCGACCTGCCGTTTCCGGTGATTGCCGCGATCCACGGCCACTGCTACGGCGCCGGTATGCAGCTGGCGCTGGGTGCAGATTTTCGAATCGCCCGCAGCGACGCCAGGCTGGCCATCATGGAAGCGCGCTGGGGCCTGGTGCCGGACATGGGCATCACGCGCAGCCTGCGTGGACTGGTTCGCGCCGATGTCGCCAAGGAACTGGTGATGAGCGCGCGCATCATCGACGGCGATGATGCGGCAGGCGTCGGTCTGGTAACGCGGATCGCCGATGATCCCCTTGATGCCGCCATGACGCTCGGCAACGAACTCGCGGAACGCTCACCCGATGCGGTGCTCGCCGCCAAGCGCGTGTGTGATGCCATGAACGATTCCGTCAACGCCGGCCTGCGTGCCGAAAAACGCTGGCAGCTGCGCCTGCTGCGCGGCCACAACATCGGCATCGCCCGGCGTCGCGCCAAATTACCAGAGTTGCCTTACAAACCGCGCCAATACGATTGACCAGGAAACATCAGACTCGGCGCCTTGCTTTTGCCCAATTCAGGCACTATCGTGCCCGATATGGGCGCAAATGCCGACCATCATGTGAGTGAAGCGGCAGCGCTATACGCCAGCGCCAACCTTGCCGATGCCCTGTTCACCGCCACGCAGCAGCGCGTATTGGCCTGTCTGTTTGGTCAGCCGGGGCGCAGCTACAGCGTGCGCGAGCTGATCGGTGCCACCGGCGCCGGCAGTGGCGCGGTGCAGCGCGAAGTGGCGCGGCTCGCTGGCAGTGGCCTGCTGACCATGGCGAAGGTCGGCAACCAGAAGCGCTACAGCGCCAATCCCGACTGCCCGATCCACAACGAGCTCGCCGCCATCGTGCGCAAGACCTTCGGCGTGGCCGATCCCCTGCGCGAAGCGCTGAAACCGCTGGCCGATGCCATCGACGCCGCCTTCATCTACGGCTCGGTGGCGAAGGGACAGGACACTGCCAGCAGCGATATCGACCTGATGCTGATCACCGACTCGCTGGATTACGGCACGGTGATGGCCGCCCTGCATCCGCCGATCGAACAGCTGGGTCGCGAGGTCAATCCCACGCTTTACAGCCGTGCCGAGCTCAAGAAGCGCATCGACGACGGCAACAGCTTCGTCACCCGCGTGCTGACGCAGCCGCGCATCTGGCTGATCGGAGGCGAAGATGACCTCGTCGCTTGAGCGCCTTAGCGGCGCTGGCAAACCGCTGGCGGCGGAAGCGCCGGACGATGCCGAAATCGCCGGGTTGCTGCGCTCCGGACACGCGCGTCTGATCGATGCCCGCAACACCTCGCTGTCGCTGGAAAGCCGCTTCGACCTCGCCTACAACGCCGCCCACGCCTTTTGCCTGGCCGCACTTCGTCGACACGGCTACCGTCCGCGCCATCGCTACATCGTGTTCCAGGTGTTGCCGCAGACGCTGGGCCTTGGCCCGGAAGTCTGGCGCGTGCTGGCGAAGGCGCACGACCAGCGCAACCTTGCCGAATACGAGGGCCATGTCGAGGTAGAGCCGCGCTTCGTCACCGACCTGATCGGAGCCTGTGAGATCGTGTCGTCGACAATTCAAGCTTCCAACCCATCGCCGGATGCTGCCTGAATGCCCACACTGAACTGGATCGGCAAGGACGCCGTCGTCAAACACCACACCCAGGTGCCGTTCCGCCTGCTGGAACCCGTGCCCGCACTATCGCTCCCCTCTACCGCCGGGAGATCGAACGACGACTGCCGTCATCGTGAGGCTGGGGGTGAAGGCCCGGGCGAAAGCCAACGCAGCAAATCCCCTCCCCTGCCTGCGGGGGAGGGTCAGGGTGGGGGTCAGGACACCGGCAACCTCATCGTCCAGGGCGACAACCTGCTGGCGCTCAAGGCGCTGCTGCCGCGCTACGCGGGGCAGGTGAAGTGCATCTACATCGACCCGCCCTACAACACCGGCAACGAAGGGTGGGCCTACAACGACAACGTCAACAGCCCGGAAATCCGCCGCTGGCTGGGCGAAGTGGTCGGCAAGG
>JAGRJX010000086.1:0-1898 GCA_020442545.1 Lysobacterales bacterium | reverse complement strand
CTGGATCGCCACGACCGCTGGCTGTGCATGATGTATCCGCGCCTGATGCTGCTGCGCCAGTTTCTGCGTGAAGACGGGGTGATCTTTGTTTCCATCGATGACAACGAGGTGGCGAACCTGCGGCTGTTGATGGATGAGGTGTTTGGGGCGAAGAACTTTGTTGCAACCGTACTTTGGCAAAAAGTGTATTCGCCGAAAAATTCCGCAAGACATTTTTCCGAGGACCATGACTACGTTGTCGTCTACGCGGCCAAAGCCGAAGAGTGGAAACCAAAGTTGTTGCCTCGTACCGATGAACAGAACGCGGCCTATCGGAACTTGGATGGCGATTCGCGAGGCGCTTGGAAGACAAGCGACTTGTCAGCTCGAAATTACTATTCGGAAGGTACCTATGCAGTAGTGTCTCCAGCAGGCCGAAATATCCCCGCGCCGCCGAAAGGGCGGTATTGGACAATCTCGAAGGAAAGGTTCGATGAACTTGATCGAGATAACCGCATTTGGTGGGGCAAGAATGGCGATGCAATACCGCAGAGCAAACGTTTCCTCAGCGAAGTCAAAGATGGACGTGTTCCACAGACACTCTGGTTTTACAAGGAAGTTGGTCACACGCAGGAGGCTAAGAAGGAGCTGCTTGAAGTAGTCGAGTTCGCGACCAGCGAAGATGTATTCATTACACCCAAGCCAACTCGACTGATTCAGCGCATCCTGCAAATCGCCAGCGACAAGGACTCGATCATCCTCGACAGCTTCGCCGGCTCCGGCACCACGGCGCACGCGGTGCTGAAGCAGAACGCGGAGGACGGCGGCAGCCGGCGCTTTATCCTGGTCGAAATGGACGAAGGCATTGCGCGTGATGTCACCGCCGAGCGCGTGGGTCGCGTGGCGCAGGGCTATACCAACGCCAAGGGGCAGGCGGTCGAAGGTCTGGGCGGCGGCTTCCAGTTCTGCACGCTGGGCAAGCCGCTGTTCGATGCGCGCGGGCATATCGACGCCCACGTCCGCTTTGCCGAGCTGGCGCGCTTTGTGTGGTTTGTCGAAACCGGCATGGGCCTGCCTGCCGACCGCGCCAGCCGCGAGGCCGCCGATACGCAAAGCCCGCTGCTTGGCGTACACGAAGGCCGCGCCGTGTACCTGCTCTACAACGGCATCCTGAAAGATCGCAGCATCGACCGCGGCAACGTGCTGACCACGCCATTGCTGGATCAGCTGCCGGCGCACGACGGCCCGCGCGTGATCTACGGCGCCCGCTGCGCCATTGGCGCCGAACGCCTGCGAAAGCTCGGCATCGTCTTCAAACAGCTGCCCTATCACCTGCGAATCGCGCCATGAGTGACGAGTCGCCGCTGCCCGCCTCCGAACTGCTGCTGTATCGCGGCGAGGATGAGCGCACCCGCGTCGAAGTGCGCCTGGAAGGCGATTCGGTGTGGCTGCCACAGCGGCAGATCGCCGCGCTGTACGGCGTTTCGGTGCCGACGGTGAATGAGCATCTGTCGAATGCCTTCGAGGACGGCGAGCTGGAATCTGAACGAACTGTTCGGAAATTCCGAATTGTTCAGACCGAAGGCAGCCGCGAGGTGCGCCGACTGGTCGATCACTACAACCTGGCCGCCATACTGGCCGTCGGCTACCGGGTGCGCTCTGCACGCGGCACCCAATTCCGCCAGTGGGCCACGGAGCGCCTGTCCGAGTACCTGGTCAAGGGCTTCGCCATGGACGACGAGCGCCTCAAGCGCGGCCCGGACGATGGCTATTTCGACGAGCTGCTGGCGCGCATCCGCGACATTCGCTCGTCCGAGCGCATGTTCTGGCGCAAGGTGCTGGACATCTACGCCACCAGTATCGACTACGACCCGTCTGCCGAGGCCAGCCAGCGCTTCTTCCAGACCGTGCAGAACAAG
>JAGRJX010000011.1 GCA_020442545.1 Lysobacterales bacterium | reverse complement strand
AGCTGCTCTACGCCACGCTGATGGAGGACTGGGAAGAACCCATCACCCCAGCTGATGCCAGGGCGACGCTGGAACACTACGTCGGGGGAAGCTCTGCGCGCAGGACGGCGACAGCTTCCAGCAGAGCACGACGTCGCAGCAGCAAATCCACGTAGTTGCCGCCCAGCTGCCGCCACAGGACGGCGCTGCGGACGGCGGCGAGCAGCAACGAACGCACTTCGGCGACCACGCTGGCTTGGCCGAGATACTGCGGGTTTCCCTGAACCATCACGCGCGGTCGCAGCGTACTGATGGTCTGTGCGTAGAGCTCGCCCAGCGCGTTGAACACGGCCGGATGCAGGCCGCCGAGCTGCTGTCGGCGGTGCGCGCAGTCGGCGATGCCTTTCTGCAGGGCTGCCTGCATGGCGCCATGGCGATTCAACTTGCGCTCGACATGCAGCACGGTGACGGCGATTCGTGACGGTGGCGGTTCGCGGTGCGTGCCGACCAGTCGGTCATGCAGGGCGTTGATGCCCAGCGACAGGCCGTCCAGTCCGCCGAACACGTCGCGGGTGGAGTCGGCATCGATGCGGAAAATGCTGTCGATGCTGCATTCCAGCGCCTGCTGCGCGGCACTGCCGACGGTGGCGATGCCGTGAACGAGCTGGCAGGCCTGCAGCAGGCCGGACAAGGCGATGGCGCGTTCTTCCATGGTGTGCGGCTTGCGGTTCATGCGTTTGGCTCGTGCACGTCCGTGCGTAGTCAATGCTGCTGGAACGCAGGTTCAAGGCCGCCGAAGCGGGCGTTGCAGGCGGCGATCACCGCGCCACCCAGGCATTCGTCGCCGCGATACAGCACCAGCGACTGTCCGGGTGTCACCGCGCGCTGCGGCTCGCTGAACCGGACGTCGAGGCTGCCATCCTCGCGGACATCCACCATGCACTGCTGGTCGGGCTGCCGATAGCGCGTCTTGGCGCTGGCTTCGAAACGCCGATCCGGCGCCGCGCCAGCGATCCAGGTCGCGGACGCCGTGATCAATCGATCCGACAGCAGTGCGGGATGGTCGTGGCCCTGCTCAACCCACAGGACGTTGCTGGCGACATCCTTGCCGACGACATACCACGGTGCCGCATCGCGCCCGCGTACGCCGCCGATGTTCAGGCCTTCGCGCTGTCCCAGCGTGTAGTAGAAGCTGCCGGCGTGCTCGCCGATCACCGTGCCATCAAGGGCGCGCATCTCGCCCGACTGTGCGGGCAGGTACTGGCCGAGGAACTCGCGGAAATCGCGCTCGCCGATGAAGCAGATGCCGGTGCTGTCCTTCTTGTCGTGAGTGGCGAGTGCGGCGGCCTGCGCCAGCCGCCGGACTTCCGGCTTGGGCAGTTCGCCGACCGGAAAGCGCGTGTATCGCAGCTGTTCCTGGTTCAGGGCGTGCAGGAAGTAGCTTTGGTCCTTGCCGTCATCCACGCCGCGCAGCAGTCGCCAGCGGCCATCCAGTTTGTCGACCCGCGCGTAGTGACCGGTAGCGATGTACTCGGCGCCGAGCGCGCGGGCGTGATCGAGGAAACTCCGGAACTTGATTTCGCGATTGCACAGCACGTCCGGATTCGGCGTGCGCCCGGCGCGGTATTCGTCAAGGAAATGCCGGAACACCTGGTCCCAGTATTCGCTGGCGAAGTTGGCGCGGTGGAAGGGAATGCCGAGACGGCCACAAACAGCGACCGCATCGCGGCGGTCGTCCTCGGCCCGGCACCCGGAAAGTCGATCATCCTCCTCCCAGTTCTGCATGAACAGGCCTTCAACCTGTTCTCCCGCCTGTTTCAGCAGCAGCGCGGCCACCGAGGAGTCGACACCGCCCGAGACGCCAACCATGATGCGTTGATCCGACGCCATCACAGGCCCTGCAGGTTGCGCAGCGCGGACAGCGGCAGCTTCGGACCGTCGAGATAGTCGCGGACCGCCGCCAGTACCAGCGGACTGCGCAGGCGCTGGCCCAGCGCTTCGATCTCGTCCACCGTCATCCAGTGCGCGGCGATGATGCCGCGGTCCAGCGGCTGCGATGGATCGTGCCGCAGCGGCTCACCGACAAAGACAAAGCGAAGGAACTCGCGACCGGGCTCATCCGACTGATCGCGCCGTTCCGGGCTGTCGTCCTCCAGCACAGACCACTGGTAGGCGCCTGTCCATGCGACCGCTTCGACATGCCAGGCGGTTTCCTCGCGGGTTTCGCGAACGGCGGCATCGATCAGGCTTTCGCCGACGTTAACGTGCCCCGCAGGCTGGTTGAAGACGCGGCGGCCTCGGACTTCCTCCTCGACGAGCAGAAACCGGTCGTCGCGCACGACGATGCTGGCGACGGTCAGGTCGGGTCGCGCGTCGCGCGGTTTCCGTTGGCGGCAGGTCATTGATCGCAGCGATGGTCAGCAGGGAAGGGCAATGCGTCATGGTAACGGTTGTATCGGCGTCGATCAGCCCTTGCGTTTGATCGGGGCACGGCCCATATAGTGGACTTGTGCCACAGACATTCAGTAACCATGGCAGGCAAGGACCAACCCGACACCGGACACGATCAAGCTCACGAAACGGGCGTCGCCGTCGAAGTGGCCCAGCCGGAGGTGGCGAAGCCGCCGCTGTTCCGGGTGCTGTTGATGAACGACGACTACACGCCGATGGATTTTGTCGTGCAGGTGCTGCGGATTTTCTTCAACATGGACCAGGAGAAGGCGACGCAGGTCATGCTGCACGTGCATACGCGCGGGCGCGGCGTTTGTGGTGTCTTCACCCGCGAGGTTGCGGAAACCAAGGTCGGGCAGGTGAATGACTTTTCCCGCGAGCATCAGCACCCGCTACTTTGCACGATGGAGCCGGCCTGAGTCGCCGGGGCACTACCACATTGAACGAGCGGCCGCCGGATGCGGTCGAAGACGTACCGGCAGGACGCCATCAGCTACCACGGAGCATTGTCCATGTTCAGTAAGGACCTCGAATTCACCATTGGCCAGTGCTACAAGCAGGCACGCGAGGCGCGTCATGAGTTCATGACCGTTGAGCATCTCTTGCTCGCCCTGCTGGAAAATGACTCGGCATCGGGCGTGTTGCGCGCGTGCGGTGCCGATATCGAGCGCCTGTCCAACGATCTGCGCAGCATTATTGCCGAGACCGTGCCGCTACTGGCCGGCGATGACGCGCGCGACACGCAGCCGACGCTGGGCTTCCAGCGCGTACTTCAGCGCGCTGTCTACCACGTGCAGTCCTCGGGTCGGAAGGAAGTCACCGGCGCCAACGTGCTGGTGGCGATCTTCGGCGAGAAGGATTCGCATGCCGTGTACTTCCTCGGACAGCAGGAGATTTCCCGCCTTGACGTTGTGAACTACATCTCGCATGGCGTGGCGCGGATTGCCGATGAATCCGGCGCGAAGACGGAAGCCGAAAGCGGCAAGGAAGGCGAGGCGACCGAGGAAGGCAAGAGCAATCCGCTGGCCGAGTTCGCCAACAACCTCAACGAGCTGGCGCTGCAGGACAAGATCGACCCGCTGATTGGCCGTTCCGAGGAAATCGAGCGCACCATCCAGGTGCTGTGCCGTCGCCGCAAGAATAACCCGCTGTACGTCGGCGAAGCCGGCGTCGGCAAGACCGCGCTGGCGGAAGGCCTGGCCAGGCGCATCGTCGATGGCGACGTGCCGGAAGTGCTGGCCGACGCCACCATCTTCGCGCTGGACCTTGGTTCGCTGGTCGCTGGCACCAAGTATCGCGGCGACTTCGAGAAGCGCCTCAAGGCCGTGTTGGCCGAGCTCAAGCAGCATCCAGGCGCGGTGCTGTTCATCGATGAGATCCACACGATCATTGGTGCGGGCTCCGCATCGGGCGGCACGATGGATGCCAGCAACCTGATCAAGCCGGTGCTGGCATCGGGTGAGCTGCGCTGTATCGGTTCGACCACGTTCCAGGAATATCGCGGCGTGTTCGAGAAAGACCGCGCGCTGGCACGGCGCTTCCAGAAGATCGACGTAGTCGAACCGTCCCTGAGCGAGGCCGTACAGATTCTCGAAGGCCTGAAGTCGCGCTTCGAGGATCATCACGGCGTCACCTACAGCAGTGAAGCGCTGCAGGCTGCGGTGGATCTGTCGGTGAAGCACATTGGTGACCGCCTGCTGCCGGACAAGGCCATCGACGTGATCGACGAGGCTGGCGCACGTCAGCGGTTGCTGACCGAGGACAAGCGCGTATCGATCATCGGCGTTACCGAGATCGAGCAGATCGTCGCGCGCATGGCGCGGATTCCGGAGAAGCAGGTCAGCGCGTCGGATCGCGACGTGCTGCGCAACCTCGACCGCAACCTGAAGATGG
>JAGRJX010000374.1 GCA_020442545.1 Lysobacterales bacterium | reverse complement strand
ACGTCCGGCTTGATGAACTGCATGGTGTCGTAGATCGCCATACCGGCGGTGACCACACCACCCGGGCTGTTGATGTAGAGATTGATGTCCTTGTCCGGATTGTCCGCCTCCAGGAACAGGAGCTGCGCGACCACCACGTTGGCCATGTAGTCATCGACCGGCCCGACCAGGAAGATCACGCGCTCCTTCAGCAGGCGCGAGTAGATGTCGTAGGCACGCTCGCCGCGGCTGGTCTGCTCGACCACCATCGGCACCAGATTCAATCCCTTGATCGGGTCCATCGTTCAACTCCTGCAGGCGCATTCAGTGGCTCCAGTATCGGGCCGATGCCGCCAGAATCAAGTGCTACCGACCATCGCCGCCCGATGATCCGGTTGTGGCAATGAAAAAGCCGCCCGAAGGCGGCTTCTTCGACGGCTTGAGGACAGCCGCCTCAGGCGGGCATCAACGGCTGCATCAGCTCGGTGAAGCTCACCGTTTTCTCTTCCAGCTTGCCGTGCTCGGCGATCCAGTCGATCACCTGGTCTTCCAGCACGCGCGACTGCAAGCCGGACATCAGCTCTTCGTCCTGACGGTACAACTCGATGACCTGCTCGGGCTCTTCGTAGGTGGAGGCGATGGTCGCCAGCATCTCGTTGACCCGCTTGGGATCCAGGCGCAGATCATTCTGACGGGCGATCTCGCCCAGCAGGACGGCCGCCATCACGCGGGTCCTGGCTGGCTCGCGGAAGTCCTCGGCTGACTTGTCCAGCGTGGTTCCGCGCTGCTGCGCCTGCTGCTCCGCTTGCGCGACCAGGCCCTGCATTTCGGCATCAATCATGCGCGACGGGAACTCCAGTTCCTTGTGCGCCTCAACCAGCTTTTCCACCACTTCGTTCTTCAGGCGCGCCATCAGTGCGCCCTTCATCTCACGCTCAAGGTTGGCGCGGACCTCCTCGCGAAAGCGGTCGATGCCGCCGTCACGGATGCCGAAGCTGGCCATGAACTCCTGGTCCACTTCCGGGATCTTTGGCTCGGAGACGCGGATCGCCTTGACGCTGACCTTGGCCTGCTTGCCGGCCAGTTCGGTAACCCGATAGCCCTCCGGGAAGCTGATATCAAACGACTTCTCGGCATCCTTCTTGAGGCCCTCGAGCTTGGCTTCAAATTCCTCGAACAGTGCGTTGGAGCCAATAATGGTGCCCGCGCGGTCCATGCCTTCGGCCGGCACACGACCGTGATCCGTCTCGGCGGCAGACTCGAACAGGATCATGTCGCCCTTGCGCGCCTTGCGCTCGACGGCTTCCCAGCCACGACGCTGCATGCGCAGGGTCTCGATCATGCGATCGATGTCTTCCGACTCAACGCTGGAGACCGGCTTCCGCACTTCCAGCGAGGACACATCGATGTCACCAATTTCCGGCATCACCTCGAAAGTAGCGATGTAGCGGATCTCGCCATCTTCCGGCTGGCCTGTGGTGTCGATGGACGGCGACACCGCCGGACGCAGGTTCTCCTGGCGCACGGCTTCGTTGAAGGAGTCACGGATCAGGTCACCCATTGCCTCGGAACGCACCTGGTCACCGAAGCGCTGCTGGATAACCTTCGCCGGCACCTTGCCCGGGCGGAAGCCCTTGAGGCGAACCGTGCGCGACAGTTCCTGCAGACGCTTGCTGATGGACGTTTCCAGACGGTCGGCGGGAACGCTGACGGTGAGCTTGCGCTCCAGGTTGCTGGTGTTTTCGACCGAGACTTGCATTTGTACTCCTGACCCGCCGCCAAAGGCGGCCACTTGATCGTTTGGCGGACAGCCACCCACGATGGGCAGCCTGTTCGTGTGAACTGGCCATTATAGCGACGA
>JAGRJX010000373.1 GCA_020442545.1 Lysobacterales bacterium | reverse complement strand
TCGCGCTGCCTGCAGTTCAATCTCAAGCGCCTGAGCGAGGAGCAGATCGCCACGCAGATGCGCAAGATACTGTCGGCTGAATCGATTGCCTTCGAAGATGAGGCGCTCCAGCGCCTTTCGCACGCCGCCGACGGCAGCCTGCGCGACGGCCTGAGTCTGCTCGACCAGGCGATTGCCTACGGCGGCGGCAGCCTTGCGCTGGCCGATGTCGACAGCATGCTGGGCACGGTGGATCGCGGTGAGGTCGACGGCATGCTCGCGGCGGTTGCCGCCGGTGATGGTCCCGGCTTGATGCAGGCCATCGACCACCATGCCGGCTACTCGCCCGATTTCGCTGCCACACTGGAGGCGGTCGCCGAGCGCCTGCATCAGACGCAGCTCGCCCAGCTCGTCGAAGGCATGGCTCCGGCGGAAGCCTTGCCCGAAGCGCTGCTGGCGCTGCCGCCGGAAACCGTGCAGCTCTGGTATCAGATGGCGCTGCAGGGACGCCGCGATCTGTACTTTGCGCCGAGTCCGCGGATCGGCTTCGAAATGACGATGCTGCGTATGCTGGCGTTCCTGCCGGATGATGGCAGCGGCGTGCGTCCCGAACCGCAGGCCGGGTCGGGGATGGCCTCGGCCGTCGCCGCAGCAAGTCGCCTGTCGGAGGGAGCCACCCGAAGCGCAAGGCTGACGGCCGCTGCGCCAGCGACGCCCATGCCCGAGCCAGATCCGGTTGTGGATCAGGAACCGCCTCCGCCAAAACCTCGGCCGCAACCGGAATCCAGGCCGGTGACGGCGGATGGTGCGGAGCCAGGAGCGCGGCAGGAGCCACCGGCAGTGATCGCCGGAGCGGGCGAGTCACCGAAGCCGGCGGGTCGCGTGCTGGGCATTGCCGACAACGCACAGTGGGTGGCGCTGCTGTCCAGCATCGAGCTGCGCGGACCGCTGCGCGAACTGGCTGGCAATACCACCTTCATCAGCCTGATTGACCGCCAGCTGAAGCTGGCCATGCCGGCGTCGTACATGATGATGGCCGGCGAAATGATGAAGCAGCAGCTGGCGGACGCGCTGGCACCGTATCTCGGTTTCGAGCCGATGATCCGCATCGGTCAGGCGGGTGCCGATGCGAATGCCGACACCCTCAGCGCACGCGATCGCGCCCAGCAGGATGCGCGGCAGCAGGATGCCGAGGCCGCCTTCATGGCCGATCCGGGCGTGCAGGGCCTGATCAACGACTTCGACGCAAGGGTCGCGCCGGGGTCGATCAAACCGCTACCGAATTGACTCACCACTGATTTCGAGGAAGAAGATGAAAGGACAGATTGGCAACATGATGCAGCAGGTGCAGCGCATGCAGCAGGACATGCAGCGCGCGCAGGAAGAGCTGGCCAACATTGAGGTGGAAGGCCAGGCCGGCGGCGGTGCGGTCAAGGTGACGATGACCGCGCGCATGGATGTGCGCCGCGTGCAGATCGACCCGGCGCTGGCTGGCGACGATGTCGAGATGCTGGAAGACCTGATCGC
>JAGRJX010000010.1 GCA_020442545.1 Lysobacterales bacterium | reverse complement strand
CGTCGACACCGGCAGCTACAGCAACGTTCGCCGCATGCTGAACCAGGGCATGCTGCCGCCGCCGGCCGCGGTGCGCGCCGAGGAGATGATCAACTACTTCGACTACGACTACGCGCCGTCAGCGCGAGCCGACCGTCCGTTCTCGGTGACCACCGAACTGGCGACCGCGCCGTGGAACAGCCAGCGCCAGCTGCTGCTGGTCGGCATCAAGGGCTATCAGGTGGCGCCGGAGAAGATCCCGGCCTCGAACATGGCGCTGCTGATCGACACCTCCGGCTCGATGCAGAGCGCCGACAAGATCGGCCTGCTGAAACAGTCGCTGTCGCTGCTGATCGCGCGGATGCGCCCGCAGGATCGCCTCGCCATCGTCACCTATGCCGGTAACGCCGGACTGGTGCTGCCCTCCACCACCGGCAACGAGCGAGGCAAGATGCTGGCGGCGCTGGACCACCTCGAAGCCGGTGGCTCCACCAACGGCGCAGCCGGCATCGAACTGGCCTACGACATCGCCCGCGATCACTTCATCGACGGCGGCGTGAACCGCGTGGTGCTGGCCACCGACGGCGACTTCAACGTCGGCACCACCAGCGTCGACGCGTTGAAGAAGATGGTCGAAGTCGAGCGCGAGGATGGCATCGCACTGACCACCTTCGGCTTCGGACAGGGCAACTACAACGACGAATTGGCCGAGCAGCTGGCCGACATCGGCAACGGCAACCATGCCTATATCGACACGCTGGAGGAAGGCCAGAAGGTACTGGTCGACGAGCTCAGCTCGACCATGCTGACCATCGCCAAGGACGTGAAGATCCAGGTCGAATTCAATCCAGACGTAGTGTCGGAATATCGCCTGATCGGCTACGAAAACCGCCGCCTGCGCAACGAGGACTTCGCCAACGACAAGGTTGACGCCGGCGAGATCGGCGCGGGACACGACGTGACGGCGCTGTACGAAATCGCGCTGGTCGGTTCCGGCGGCGATCGCCTGTCGGAAGCGGATCACGACAAGGTTGCCAAAGCCAATCCGTTCAAGCACGGCGATCTCGGCGAGCTGCGGCTGCGCTTCAAGGCGCCGGATGGCGACGAAAGCGCGCTGATCACCCAGCCGCTGCCGCGCCGGGTGAATACCGACATGTCGAGCCCGCGCATCGGCTTCGCCACCGCCGTCGCCGCCTTCGCCGAGGTGCTCAAGGGCAGCGAGCGGATCGATGGCTTCAACATGGACCAGGTAGCCGAACTGGCGCGCAGCGCACGCGGCAGCGATCCGTTCGGCTACCGCGGCGCTTTCCTCGACCTGCTCGATCAGGCCGCCGTCCTGAAGAGCGCCGAGGAAGCGCGGCTCAGCCAGGTTGCGGAGTAACTTTTCCCTTCTCCCGCTTGCGGGAGATCGAGCGCGACTACCGTCGCGCGAGGGCCCGAAGGGCGGATGAGGGTGGAGAGAATGGATGACAGATTCGGCAGCGCTTCGCTCTCCACCCTCATCCCAGCCTTCTCCCGCTCCCAGGAGAAGGAGCTAGCCGTTGGGCTTATCCCGATGCAAGGAATCCTTTACGCTGGCGCCGATGTCTACCGACAGCGCCGACGAGGATCTGATGCTGGCCTACGGTCGCGGCGATGCCGCGGCCTTCGATGTGCTGTATGAGCGCCATCGTGGCCCGCTGTTCCGCTTCCTGCTGCGCGGACTATCGAACCGGGCGACGGCGGAGGAATGTTTCCAGGAAGTCTGGGGACGCGTGATCGGCGCGCGGGAGCGCTACCGGCCCGAGGCGAAGTTCAGCACCTGGATGTACCAGATCGCCAACAACCTGCTGATCGACCAGTACCGCCGCGCCAAGCCGGAAACCGATGGCGAAGCCGCAGAATCCATCTTCGAGCGCAGCGAGTCGGACGAACCGCAGCCCGAGAAGGCGCTGTCCGAGTTTGAACAGCGCCGTCGCTTCCAGCGGGTGCTGGAGGAACTGCCGGACGAGCAGCGCGTCGCCATCCAGCTGCGGCTGGAACAGCAGTTGTCTCTTGAGGAAATCGGCCGCATGACTGAAGCAGGCCGCGAAACCGTGAAATCGCGGATCCGCTATGCACTGGCGCGCATCCGCAAGGCATTTGACCCATGACGCAAGACCGCCAAACCGAACTGGATACCGAAGAGCAGCGCGCCGCCGCGCTGTACCGGTCTCTGCCGGCTGGCGAACCGTCGCCGGCACTGGACGCGCGCATCCGCGCGCAGGCGCACGCGGCCGTGCGGCCGAAGCGGCCGGTCTGGCTGTGGGGCGCTGGCGTCGCGGCGAGTGCGGTGCTGGCAGTCGGGCTGTTCTGGCGCATGGGCCTGCCTGATATGCAGCAGCGCGGCCCAACGGTTTCGAACCACATGGCGTCGCGGCCGGCACGTGACGACACCGCGGTACTGGATTCCGCGGATTTGGCTACGCCGCTTCCGCCACCGCCGATGCCAGCCGAAGCGCGACGCCAGGTCGGCGCGACGACGCCCGTTTCCTCGGCGTCAGTGATGAATGAACAGGACGAAGCCCTCGACGCCGCAAAGCCAGCCTCGCCCAGTGGACAGCTGTCGGCGAATCGGGCAGCCCGTGAACGCGCCGCAGCGCCGGCAGTGGTTCCGTCTACGCCGGCCGAAAAACAGGAAGGCTTTGCCGGTAGTCGAGCGGCAGCTGGGAACGAGGCAAAAGCCGGAGCAGCTGCGGGCGAAGTGCTGCCCCAGAAACGTGCAGAAGCAGCGACTAGTCAAGAAAGCTCCATGGAAGAATTGGAGCGCGGCACAACGCAGTCGCGCAATCCAGAACCCGAGTTCCGACCACCGCTCAAGCTGCCCAAGGAATCCGCACCGCCAAGTCCAGAAGTAGAAGACAGGCAGCCGCCACCTATCCCGGTGGAAGAACCAGCGCCAATGGCCCTGGAGGCACCACCACCTGCACCCCCGGCGCCACCCGCGCCGCCAGTGGAAAGGCCTGCGCAGGCCGCACCTGTCGCAGCAGCACCCAAAGCCATGCCGCCGCGAAAGGAAGTCGGCGAACATGACGCCGAACGTCGCCAGCTGGACAAGACCAAGGATGACGTCCTCGGCGCTATCGATGTTTCCGGCAACAATGTCTCACCCATTGACGTCAGCAGCGTTGAAAGTTCGGATGTGCTGGCGGAAATGTCGACGAAGAACGGTGCCGCTGTCGCGAAAGCAATCGCCGAACTGCCACGCCGCTTCCGTCGCGATGTCTCGAAGAACGCAAAGCTGTATCCGGAGTCCTGGTTGTCCCGTGTCGAAGCGCTGCTCGCCAACGACAAGCGCGAGGAAGCCGTCGCCAACCTGCGCGTGTTCCATGTCGCCTACCCGACGCACACCCTCCCAGACACGCTGGCCGTGCTGGCCGACGAGGAAGGCATCGTCAGCGACGACGGCGCGCGGGACGATCCGGCGCAGTGAGCGACGAGGCGCCGCTGCACGACATCCGCACGCTGGCCGGACCCGCGTCGCTGGACGTCGAAATCAAGCGCAGCCGCTTCCTGGCCCAGGCGACGCGCTGCGATAGCGCGGACGAAGCGCTGGCCTGGCTGGCCGAAGTCAGCGATCCCGACGCCACGCACAACTGCTGGGCATGGCGCATCGGGCAGCAGTATCGATTCAACGATGATGGCGAACCCGGCGGCAGTGCCGGGCGACCGATCCTCGCCGCCATCGAGGGGCAAGGCCTTGATCACGTCGTCGCGGTGGTGACGCGCTGGTTCGGCGGCGTGAAGCTGGGCGTTGGCGGACTCGTCCGCGCCTACGGCGGCAGTGTGGCGCAATGCCTGCAGCAGGCCGAGCAGACCGTGCTCATCGCCAAGGCAACACTGCAGATTCATTGCGACTTTGCGCTGGAGCCGTCGCTTCGGCAACTGATCGAGCAGTTGGACGGCGACATCGACGATGTTGCCTACGGCAGCGACGGCATCGACATGCGCATCCAACTGCCGCTGCCGCATATCGATGCGCTGCGTGACCAGTTGCGTGATCTCAGTCGCGGCCAGGCCACCGTGAAGAATTCCGCTGACTGACCGTAGCAACGCCGGAAACAGCACGGCTGAAATGCAAACGCCCCGCGCAAGGCGGGGCGTTGCAAGGATGATCGGTCAACGACGACCTACTGGACGATGGTAACGCCCGCAGCCTGCGCGCCCTTCGGGCCCTGCACGATCTCGAAGCTCACCCGCTGGCCCTCCTGCAAGGTGCGGAAGCCTTCGGTGTTGATGGCGGAGAAATGCACGAACACGTCGTCGCTGCCATCTTCAGGAGCAATGAAGCCAAAACCCTTGGCGTCGTTAAACCACTTCACGGTACCGAAACTCATGAAAAACCTCTGTCACTAGTTGGGTCAACGCGTGCAACGGCTGCGTGCGTGGTCATGCCACTCGGGCGTTGGCTGCACGCGGCGGAGTATAGCAGCGCGAAAAGTGATCAAGGCAAGCGTTGATGTTGATTTGGCGCGCGGTCGCTGCGTGATGCGCATGCACTGCGCGAGGCTCCACAGCAAATTGTGGCCGTGAGGAAGTGAGGAGCGAGTCGCAGGCTGCGCCTGCTGTGAGGTACAGCAAAGCACGCGGCCCGACGGCCTTGCTCCGCTCTTGCTGACCGTCTTACGCCTGACAGACTGCGAAGCTGTCGACTCACCGCTCACAGACTGCAACGCGACCAAGCAATCCCACGCAGCGTCAATCCAGTCGCGACAGCAACTCGCGCAGCAGGGCCGGTACCCGCGCCGTTGCGGCACTGACGTTGTCCAGCACTTCCTGCATGGTGATTTCATGCGGCGCATCCTGATGAATTGCCGGATCGCAGCCGGCCGCCCAGTTGGCGACGATGCACAGCGAGGCATAGGGAATGCCGGCCTCGCGAGCCAGCGCGGCTTCCGGCATGCCGGTCATGCCGACCAGGTCGCAGCCATCACGCCGCATCCGCTCAATCTCGGCGCTGGTTTCCAGGCGCGGACCCTGCGTGCAGCCATAGACACCGCCATCGACCAGCGCGACCTCCGCCGTCAGCGCAGCATCGAGCAGTTTCCGGCGTAGCGAAGCGTCATAAGGCTCGCCAAAGTCGACGTGGACGACTTCTGCGCCCTCCTCGTCACAGAAGCTGGCGATGCGGCCGTGGGTGTAGTCGATCAACTGGTCGGGCAAGGCCAGGACACGCGGGCCCATCGCCTCGGTGATGCCGCCAACCGCATTCACGGCAACGATGCAACGTACACCGGCATCGGCCAGTGCCTGGACATTGGCGCGATAGTTGATCCGGTGCGGCGCGACGCTGTGCGACTCGCCATGTCGCGCGAGGAAGGCGACGCGACGACCGCCAAGCATTCCCACCCGCAGCGGGCCGGACGGCGCGCCGTAGCGCGTCTCCAGCGACAGGGCTTCGGGCGACTCCAGCGCCGCCAAACGATACAAGCCGGTGCCGCCAATGACGGCGATGTCGATGGTGTCGCTCATGTCCAGGGCCTAGTCTTCTTCGGCCAGCGCGTAGATGGCCGGCAGGTTGCGGCCATGCTCGTGGAAATCCATGCCGAAGCCGAAGACGTAGCGATCCGGCACTTCCAGACCCTCGTAGTCGGCATAGGCTTCGTCCACGCAGCGATCATGGCGTTTGCGCACCAGCACCGCCGACTTCACTTCGGCAGCGCCCTGCCCGCGGCACCAGGCCGCAACCTCGGCCAGCGTGTGGCCTTCGTCGAGGATGTCGTCGAGCAGCAGCACGCGACGCCCTTCCAGCGGCACCGTTGGATGACGCAGCCAGCGCAGGCTGCCGCCGCTGGTCTCGCCGCGATAGCGCGTGGCGTGCAGGTAATCGATCTCGACATCGAAGCCGAGCTCAAGCGTCAGCAGCGCCGAAAAGTGCAGGCCGCCATTCATCATCACGATACACAGCGGCCGAGAACCGGCGTAGTCGGCACGGATGGCCGAAGCCATGTCGGTGATCACGCGTTCAATGGTGCTGCGGTCGTGCAGCAGATCTGCGGTTTCCAGCGCTTCAGCAAGATTGTTCATGTCTTTCTCCGGCCGCTCAGTCGGCCAATTGAGGGCCATCAGCCAACCGCTCCACGGCGGCCTGCCATCGGGGATTGGCGATCAGTCGTCGCCAGTCGTGTTCACCGCGCCCCTGCAGCATCGCCACGGGATCGCGATCGCCAGCCGGCCGATTGGCGCAGGCGGCCAGTGCATCGGGCACCAAGTCGGGCGCGCAGGCCAGCACCAGATCGCAGCCGGCATCCAGATGTCCCTGCACACGTGCAGCTACGTCACCCATGCCAGTGGCCGCCGCCATGCCGATGTCATCGCTGATCACGATGCCATCGAAGCCCAGTTCGTCGCGCAGCAGCTCGATGATCCAGCGCGGCGAATAGCCGGCCGGCTGCGCGTCCACCTGCGGGTAGCGGACGTGCGCCATCATCACCGCCTCCGCGCCGGCAGCGATGCCAGCGACGAAGGGCTTGAGGTCGAGCTCGCGGATCGCCTCAAGCGGACGATCGTCGTCGGCGAAATCGACGTGCGTGTCCTCCAGCACCGAACCGTGACCGGGATAGTGCTTGAGTGTCGCCGCCATGCCGGCTTCGTGCATGCCTTCGATGTAGGTAATGCCCAGTTCGGCGCAGGCATCGGCGGACTCGTGGAAGGCGCGAACGCCGATGGCGCGATTGCCGCGCGCCACGTCGACCACCGGCGCGAAGCTGAGGTCGATGCCAACGGCGCGCATCTCGCTGGCCATCAGCCAGGCGTGTTCGTGCGCCAATGCCTTCGCCAGCTCACGATCGCCCTCCCAGGCAACACCCAACCGCCCGAGTTCCGGCAAGCGGGTGAAGCCTTTGCGGAAGCGCTGCACCGGGCCGCCTTCCTGATCCACCGCCACCAGCAGTGGTCGCGGCGAGGCTTCGCGAATCGCGGCGATCAGCTGCGTCACCTGCGCACGAGACGAAAAATTGCGCGCAAACAGGATGACGCCGGCGACGGCGTCGTGGCGCAGCCATTGCGCCTCGTCCTTACACAGTTCGGTGCCGGCAATGCCGGTCATCAACATGGTCTTGGCTTCCTCAAACCCGGCTTCCTCAGTTGCGCTCGAACAGCGCGATGGACTCGACGTGCGCCGTATGCGGGAACATGTCCATCGCACCCGCCGCCTTCAGTCGATAGCCTTTCTCGCGGACCATGATGCCGGCGTCACGCCCCAGCGAACCCGGATGGCAGGATACGTAGACCACGCGGTCGATGCCCTTGAAGTCGAGCTGGTGGATTACCGCCTCGGCACCGGAACGCGGCGGGTCCAACAGCAGCTTGTTCGGTCGATCACGCATCCACGGCTCGGCGCTGAGGTCAGTGGTCAGGTCAGCCGCGTGGAACTCCGCGTTGCCGATGCCATTGTTCGCGGCGTTGTCGCGAGCACGGGCAACCAGTCCATCATCACCTTCGACCCCCACCACCTGCCCTGCCCGGCGCGCAATCGGCAGCGTAAAATTGCCGAGGCCGCAGAAAAGGTCGAGCACACGATCATCCGCCTGCGGATCAAGAAGCGACAGCGCCTGCGCGATCATTTTCTGATTCATCCCTGCGTTGACCTGCACGAAGTCCAGTGGCAAGAAGTCCAGCGTGAGGTCCGCAGCCGGAATGCGGAAGCGCAGCGCCACCGGTTCGTCCAGCGGATGCACCGTGTCGATACCTTTGGGCTGCAAGTAGATGACGAGCCCGGTGTCCTTCGCGAAAGCCCGAAGACGATCAATATCGGCATCGCTCAGCGGCTCGAGGTGCCGGAACACCAGCGCCACGGCATCGTCGCCGGCGGCGATCTCGATCTGCGGCAGGCGCTCACGCGCATCCATGCTGGTGACCAGTTCCGAAAGCGCCTCGATGCGCTCTCCGACTGACGGCGTCAGCACCTCGCAGCGCGACAGATCAGCGACGAAGCGCGGATTACGCTCGCGAAAGCCAACGATTGCCCGCTGCTTCTGCGCCACCCACTTCACCCCCAGACGCGCCTTGCGGCGATAGCCCCAGCGCTGATCGCTCAGTGGCGCCAGCACGTTTTCCGGCTTCACCTCGCCGATGCGGCTCAGGTTTTCGAGCAGCACATGCTGCTTGGCTTCAATCTGCTTCGCCTCGGCGAGATGCTGCAGGGCGCATCCGCCGCACATCTCGTAGTGCGGGCACTTCGGATCAACGCGATCCGGCGACGGCGTCAGCACCTCCAGCACCTGCGCTTCGTCAAAGCTCCGATGACGGCGTGTCTGCCGTGCGCGGACAGTTTCACCGGCCAGTGCGCCAGCCACGAAGACGGTCTTGCCGTCGCGGCGGCCGACGCCACGGCCGTCGTGGCTGAGGTCGGTGATTTCTATTTCGAATTCGCGGTTCATTCTTGGGTTTTGCTGTGTTTCCAGGTCAAGAGCTTTCGTTCGCCTTCGGCGACCGAGTTCATTTCTCTTGCTTGTCCAAGAGAAACCGAACCAAAGAGAAGGACACCCCGCGCCCGCGCCCGCTTCGCGGGTTCGTGAGGCGGAGCCGGGGTTTTCGACAATTCATCCCTGAATTGACGAAAACGCGCGTGCGTCCTGCACGCGCCCCTGCGGGCCTTTTCGTCTCCGACTCACCGCTACCGAGGGGCCCAAAAAGAGTCGCAAGTTGCGGCGCTCTCGCTTCTGGGTCCCGTGGTAGCGCCGAGTAGCGCAGGAATCCGGCGGGGAAAGGCGCGCCTGTTTGAGGCCATGGATGGCCGAGTTCGCGCCGGCCGCCTGATTCCGAGCAACGCAGGGTATGGCGGCGGCCTCATCGCCGCCACGCGGACTTCGGGTGTCTTTCTCTTTGGTTACTTTCTCTTGGACAAGCAAGAGAAAGTAACTCGACAGCCGCAAAGCGGCTGCCGAAAGCTCGTGATTTTATCGCAATCCAGCCAAACCACGCTTGGCAGTATTGGAATCGCTACTTCTGCTTCCAGGTCCCGGCAGAATCCTGATACCACCACCCCGCCCTGGCACTGGCAATCCACTGCCTGGCAAAGGTCTCGCGGATCTGCTGCTCCCACTCGGGATGGCCGTTGGCCACGGCGATCTCGCGATACACGGCCTTGCGGTCGCGATTGTCGTCGGCCACTGCCTGGTTCAGGGCTGAACGCTCGCGCAGCGGCACCGCGGAGGCATCGCGAACGACCAGCAGGCCATCGCTGCCGAAGCCCAGAGCGCCGGCATCGAACTGCTTGCGCAGGCTGGCGTCAAAGCGCTCGGCCATGCGCTGCTGGATGGCCTGGACTTCCGGCGTGCGGATGTTGATGTCGACATTCTGCGCGTGGGCCGCGGGAATGAAGAAGTCCAGCAGCGCCATGCCGCCGCTGCCATTGTCGGCAGGCGCCGGCATCGTACCCTGCGCATCATCGCCTATGACCTTGTCGACGAACTCCTTGGCCGCCTGCTGTGCCTCGGCAGCCGGGAAATACACGTTGATGGTGACGCAGGCCGCCAGCACGAGGCCGGTGGCGATGGCAGCGAGGATGGATAGGCGACGCATGCGATTCTCCTGTCAGTGGAACGGCAATGATGAGGCGGATCAGCTACTGGACCTGCGGCACCTGACCATCGGCCGCTGCCTCGAGCCTCTTCAGCAGCACCGGCCAGTCGACTTCACGCTGATGACCGATTACGGACACCCGCGGCAGGCCGGACCCTTCGACAATAGTGTAGCCAGTTGCGGATGAATCGAGCCCGCCCATGTGGCAGACGTTGTTCTCCAGCCGGCACTTCAATCCGATGCGCGAGTAGCCAAAGGTGTCGAAGACCTTGAGCATCCGCGCCTGCAGTCCGCCGGCGATGCCGGAACCGCCAACCGAGGAAAGGTCATTCACGGCGCGCTGGCTGATCCGGCGCTTGTCCCTGGACGTCGTCGAGGTGTGCAGGTCCGCATCGAAGGCCACCGGCGCCCAGTCCACCAGCCGCAGCCCGTTCACATGGCCCTCCAGACGCCCGCTGATTTCACCGAAACCGAAGCTGCGGGTCAGCGGCACCAGGTCAAGGTCCGCCAATCGCAGATCAGCCGCCAGCGTTGGGGCGACGCCGAACGGACGCTCCACGCTCAGGCTGTCGATGCGTACCCGCCCATCGAACATGTCCATGTCGAGCCCGCCGTCGAAGCGCATCACGCCATCGGCATAGCGCGCGGATGGCATGCTGCCGGACAGGGTGCCGCCAAAGCTGGGCCAACCCAGCAGCTTGCCGAGCCGGTCTATGTCCAGCGATCGCATGTCAAGCCCCAGCTCGA
Organism: Lysobacterales bacterium; assembly: GCA_020442545.1. Taxonomy (GTDB): domain Bacteria; phylum Pseudomonadota; class Gammaproteobacteria; order Xanthomonadales; family Xanthomonadaceae; genus JACKOX01. Next base: position 4,109 of record JAGRJX010000010.1, on the reverse strand, counting down.
ATTGCGCGGTACTGCCGGTGACAAAGGCCGGTTTCCAGAGCAGCTTCGCCAGCTGCAGCACGCCGCCCAATGCCTGGACACGGGCCGGTGAGGCCAGACGAAACTCGCCGTTGCCGGACGCCAACGCCATCTGGCCGCGCCCCAGCGCGACTCCGTAGATGCCGCCCGCGTCGAATCGCAGCTGGCTGGCCGGCGCCTCGCCGCGCTGGCGCCAGTGCAGGTTGCCATCGAGGCTGGCGACTTCGAATCGTTGCCTTGCATCAGCGGATGATACGTTGCGCAGCAGTAGATCCATGCTGTCCGGCAGACCGTCGCGCAGCTCCACACGGAAATCGGCGCCACCCTGCAGCTCAAGACCGGAAAGCCCTGCCAGGGCAAGCACGGAATCCAGATAGCGTGGGCCGGCATCGGTCAGATCGCTGCTGCTAAGCGCCACATCAAGCATCGCCAGCGAGGGCACCATCCCGGGCCGATACAGTGCGCTGGCTTCAAGGCTCAACACATCGGCATCACCCCAGGCAAGGCGCTCGATGCGCCATTGCGCCGGCTCGATGACGGCGTCAATGGTTAGCGCCACCGGCCGCGGCGGCATGGCGACGTAGAGTGGATCAAGCAGCCATTCGCCGCCCTGCAACCTGCCATTCCATCGGATCGCCGTGCGGCTGGCTTTAGCATGAAGGTCGATATCACCCGTTACGCCCATCCCGGCTGCGGCGATACGCCCATCGTCTGTGTCCAGCGACAGCCCGACGCCGTGCAGACTGCCGGTGATGACAACCTCATCGCCAGGATGAACGCGAAGCTGCGCATCCAGCTTCCCGGCGCCGAAATGCGCTGCCGGCCACAGCGTCGAAATCGCCGGCTGCAGCCATTGAACCGGCATCGCAGCAATCCTGACCGGCAGGTCCGCTGCCTTCGCCGGAACATCCAGATTGATCTGCGTACCCTCTCGATCCAGCGTGATGGCCAGTGCACTCGAAGTCGAACGGATGTCGATCAGGACATCCCCGCTTCCGTTTGCCGACAGACGGCCTCTGCAGCGGGTTTCTTCGTCACTCATGGCAAGCGCGCAGCGCAATCGGGGCGAATCAAAACGATAGCCCCATGCATCCAGCGCCAGCTGCCCGGCACACGCATCGACAGAAACCGGCGTCGACCGCCCTTTCTCCAACAGCCGGATGACCGGTGCTGGCAGGCTGCCGACCGGCGTGACGGCGGTACTCGCACGCACGCGCACGCTGCGATCCTGTGCAAATGTCGTCGTCGAAGCCAGGGCGGATACCAGCACCGCGACGGTGACACCCCAACAGACGCCGATACACCGCTTGCCGAACTTGTTCTTCTTGCGCATGCTGCTGACCATGGCAACAGCATAGTCGGCGGAGGCGGCAAACGGATGAATCCGACCCCAGCGACGCAAGTGGTGGACGGCCTGCCACGCATTCTCCTTGCCGAAGACGACGCGGTCAGTCAGGCCTTTCTGCTCGACGCACTTGCCCATCTTCCCGCGAGCGTCACGGCGGTGGCCGACGGCAATCAGGCCATCGCGCAGCTACTTGCCCGTCATTTTGATGCCGTGTTGCTGGATCGCGGGCTTCCGGGGCCTGATGCAATTGCGATCCGGCAAGCAGCAACCGTCGCAGGAAGCACCAACGCCGCAACCCCGATGCTGGCGTTGAGTGCGGATGTCGACGAAGTTCTCCGGGAGCGCTTCATGGCACTGGGCTTTGACGACCTGCTGGCCAAGCCGATCACGGCCGTGGCCTTGCGCACAGCCGTACGCCGCATGCTTCCTGCCGCCGCCATTCTCTGGGACGATGCGCAGGCTCTGCGCGCCGCGAATGGCAGCGCCGATATCGTGATCAGGCTCCGTCAGCTAATGGCCGTGGACCTTCCCCGCCAGCGCGACGAAATCGCCGCCGCTGTTGCCTCCGGAAACCGGAACCAGGCACACGATGTGCTGCATCGCCTGAAGGCGGCCTGCGCCTTCTGCGGGGCCGTTCGCCTGGCCCGTGCCTGCAGCAATCTGGATGACGAGCTCCGGGCCGGCGCGAGCCCGGCACAGATCGATGTCTGCCTTGAAGACTTCCTTTCGGCCTGCCAGGAGACGGCTGATACGGAGATGGATGCCGGTGCGTCGCTGACGTCGGGCGAAGCGAGCTGATCGCCCATCACCGAAGCCGAAGCCACAGAACAAACGACCTCAGTTCAGACGCCGTGGCGCCGGCCAGCCAGGCAACGCACTACCCAGCTGTCGCAGCCGGTGACGTGCAAGATCAATGCTCGCGTCCATCAGCTGCGCGGCGTAACGACACTTGACGCTGTCACGACGGCAGGCAACATCGCGCAGCGCAATCATGTCGTCGATCTCCGCCAGCAGCCGCAAACATTCCCTTCCCATTCCAGGCATGTCGCATCCCCGTCCGCATCTGCAATCACTGTGGCTGTGCGCGGACAAATGCGCTATCGGAATACGACCAGAACTGAGGTAGGAAAAATCCTACCCGGGCACTCCCGTCTGTTCGACCACTGGTGCTGCATCGCAGCATGCATTGATTCAAGGTCTCGCGTCACGCCATGTCGAATATTCCGGATATCGCCAACGACTCCAGCACTGACCAGGCCGCGTCCGCCAACGGTTCCTAAGACTGACCGACCGCCGTTTCTTCCTGCAAACAAGCCGGCAAGCGCCGAATTTCTTCCGTGTGACACCATGTCTTGCCACCCAGTTCCCTTGGACCCGCTTTCCCCGGATTTGTGTAAGTCCGCTCCGGGTCAGGCGACTTGCTTCAACTGTGCATCCTGTTGCATCGATTCGTCCAACTTCTTCCTGGCGGCTTTTGCCCAGCCCTGCCACTTCGGCAGCGTGATCACGCAGCCCTTGACGTAGACATCTTCCGGCGTCAGTACGTCACCGCCTTCCACCGGCTCCAGCGCCCAGTGCGGGCGGATCGTGTTGTAGCGCTCCCGGAACGCACGCAGCTTCTCCCGGGTGTCCTGCGGGTGGTCGTAAAGCTGCCAGTAGACCTCTTCGCGCTTGAGCGTCTGGTGAAAGCGTTCCAGCAAACCCAGCTGCTGTGGTGTGCGGTAGCGGGTGCGGACGTGCCGGAACCTGTCCTTTATCGCCTTCTGGAAATGCCGGGCCAGGAAACAGGTGCCGTTGTCGGTGACCAGGAACGGTATCTTCTCCAGCTTGCCATGCAGTCGCTCGGCCTCATGCACCGCCAGGTCGATAGCCGCGCTGACTTCCGGCGCGGAGTAGCTCGGTGTCAGGTGGCAGGCCAGCAGGTAGCGGCTGAAGTAGTCGATCACCGTCACCGCGTACCACCAGCCGTGGCCGGGGATGTGGATGTAGGTGACGTCCGCCTGCCACAGCGCGTTCGGGCGCGTGGGCAACAGCTCAAACAGCTTGGCGCTCTGGTACAGCTCGGCCTGGGTCGCCCGCCGTTTCTGCGTCAGGTTCTCGGCCTTGAACACCGCGTAGACGAACTTCTTGCTCACCTCGACGCCAGCCCGGCGCATGACGATCGCCAGCCGCTTGTAGCCCCACCACGGATAGCGATGCGCGAACTCAATCACCTTCGCCCGTAAGGCCGTGTCCAGCGGCCTGGGTGCCGGCCCCGGCTTCTTCGGTGACGCATTCGGACGGTGGTACCAGCTCGATGGCGCCACGCCCAGCGCACCGAGCAGCGACTTCAGTCGCACTTGCTTGCGATCTTCTTCAATCATGGCCCGCACCTCCGCCGTCAGAGCAACGGGCCCGAGAGCTTTTTTAGGATGCGATTCGCTATCGTCAACTCGCCGATGACCTGCTCCCGGCGCTCGATCTCGCGCTGCAGCCGCGACACCTCCTTCGCTGACTGCGCCTCGCCCACCTTGCCCCTCAACTGCGCCTTTCCGCCGCCGATGAACTCATCCCGCCAGCGGTACAGCGTCGGCTCACTAACCCCCGCACGCCGCGCGATCTGCGCCGCCGGTTCCTCCTTCCTCAGCAGCGACAACACCAGTTCAATGCGCTTCTCGGTAGGGATATCGCTCTTCCTGCCCATGACTTGCTCCTCGATGATTGACTAACATTTCATCGGGTCCAGGGACCTGGGGGCAAGACA